>CAZVDW010000681.1:0-17020 GCA_964625645.1 uncultured Rhodospirillaceae bacterium | reverse complement strand
CCAGCACCGCGCCGCTCTCGTCGACCACGACCGCGCCGACCGGCACCTCCGCGCGCGCCGCCGCGGCCTCGGCCACGGCCAGCGCTTGCGCCATGGGCTCCCACACCGACATGGCCGCAGCCTGCCGCCCGCGGCCGAGCCCGTCAACCGGCTTCCACCCGGCCGCATGGGCCTTTATGGTGCGGCCATGAGCGCGCCCGCACCGCCCTTGATAGGGGTCACCCTCGACGACGAGCCGGCCGGCGGCTACTCGAAGTTTCCCTGGTATGCCCTGCGCCAGAACCATCTTTCGGTTCTCAGCGCGGCCGGCGCCCTGCCTTTGGGCCTGGAACAGGACGCGGCCCTGGCGGAAGCCTATGTCGAGCGCCTCGACGGCCTCGTCGTGACCGGCGGCAACTTCGATGTGGACCCTGCCTTGTTCGGCGCCGGAGCGCGCCACGACAGCGTCACCACCAAGGATCGGCGCACGGCGTTCGAGCTCGCCGTCACCCGCGCGGCGCTCGACCGCGACCTGCCCGTGCTCGGCATCTGCGGCGGCCAGCAATTGCTGGCGGTGGCGCTTGGCGGCACCTTGATCCAGCATATCCCCGATGCCGTGTCGGACGCGCTCGCCCACGAACAGCCCAACCCGCGCGACGAGGCCGGACACGCCGTGTCCATCGTCGCCGATACCCTGCTGCAGCGCATTACCGGTGCTGAGACATTGCAGGTCAACAGCGCCCATCACCAGGCGGTCGAGACGGTGGCGGACGGCACGGTGGTGAACGCCCTGGCGCCCGACGGCGTCATCGAAGGCATCGAGGCGCCCGGCTTGCGCTTCTGCCTCGGCGTGCAATGGCACCCCGAATTCCTCATCTCCGACGGCGACCGCTGCCTCTTCGCCGCCTTCGTCGCCGCCTGCCGGCCGTGACGGAGGCGAAAGGAGAGCGCATCGCCAAGCGCCTGGCGCGCGCCGGACTGTGCTCGCGGCGCGAGGCCGAGCGCTGGATCACCGCTGGCCGCGTGGCGGTGAACGGCGAGGTACTGGAAACCCCGGCCGTGCTGGTCACGCCGCAGGACCGCATCGTCGTCGACGGCAAGCGCGTCGCCGCGCCCGAGGCGGCACGGCTGTGGCGCTACCACAAGCCGCCCGGCCTGGTCACCAGCCATCGCGACGAACAAGGCCGCGCCACCGTCTTCGACGCCCTGCCCGGCGATCTGCCGCGCGTGATCTCGGTGGGACGCCTCGACATCACCTCCGAGGGCCTGCTGCTGCTGACCAATGACGGCGCCCTGGCGCGCCATCTCGAGCATCCCTCGACCGGCCTCGCGCGGCGCTACCGCGCCCGCGTCCATGGCAACGTCGACGAAGCGGCCTTGCAGCGCCTGGCCAAGGGCGTGACCGTCGAAGGCGTGCGCTATGCCGGCGCCGAGGTCAGCATCGACCGCCGCGGCGAGGGCAGGAACAGCTGGCTCAGCGTTACCCTGCGCGAAGGCAAGAACCGCGAGGTGCGCAAGCTGCTCGGCCATGTCGGCCTGGCCGTCAACCGCCTGATCCGCACCGCCTACGGCCCCTACCAGCTCGGCAAGCTGGCAGCGGGCAAGGTGGCCGAGGTTCAGCAGAAAGTGCTACGCGAGCAATTGGGCAGCGACTGGGCGGAGAAGCTGCGGTGAGAATCGTCGGCGGGGCCTTGCGCGGGCGCCGCCTCAGCGCTCCGGCCGGGCGCGATGTGCGGCCCACCGCCGACCGCGCCCGCCAGACCCTGTTCGACATGATCGCCCATGGTGGCGCCTTCGCCGGCTTCAACCTCGACGGCGCCACCGTGGCCGATGTCTTCGCCGGCAGCGGCGCCTGCGGCCTGGAGGCGCTGTCGCGCGGCGCCGCGCGGGCGATCTTCGTCGAATCCGCGCGCCCCTCGCTCGCCGTCCTGCGTGACAACATCGCCGCCCTCGACGTCGGCGACCGCGCCACCGTCATCGCCCGCGACGCCAGCCGCCCCGGCCCCGCGCCCGCGCCCTGCGATCTCGTCTTTCTCGACCCGCCCTATCATGCCGGCCTCGCCTTGCCGGCGCTGGCGGCGCTCGGCAGGAATGGCTGGCTGGCTTCGCAAGCGATCATCATTGTCGAGCACGCGAGCGACGAAGACCTCCAGCCGCCGAGCGGGATTGCGGCCTTGGAGACACGCAAGGTCGGCGCGGCCAGGTTCGCGATCTGGCATGTGCTACACTGATTGCCAGGGAGGACTTCGGACATGGCACGAGGACTAGTGTGGGCGGCAATTGCCGTCCTGATCGCAACAGCAGCAGGGGCGCAGGAGCGGGTCTACCCGCCGCCACCGCCTTTGCAGAGCCCGATCGCCGGCGCCATCGATTTCCATGTCCATTCCGGCCCCGACGTCTTTGGCCGCGGTTTTCTCGATGTCGACGTGGCACGCGCGGCGAAGCGCGCCGGCATGCGCGGCCTGGTGCTCAAGAACCACGTCACCAGCACCGCCGACCGCGCCTATCTGGTGATGCGGCAGGTGCCGGGCCTCGAGGTCTTCGGCGGCATCGTGCTCAACGGCGCGGTCGGCGGCATCAATCCGGCAGCGGTCGAGTGGATGCACCGCATGGAGGGCGGTCGCGGCAAGGTGGTCTGGCTGCCGACCTTCGATGCCGCGCATCACTTGGCAAGCTTCGACGAGCCTGGCGAGGGCATCCGCGTGGCGCTGGATGGCAACGTGACGCGCGAGATGGAAGCGGTGCTGCGCATTATCGCGCGCGAAAACCTGGTGCTGCAGACCGGTCACGTCTCGCCCGCCGAGGCCCTCGCCGTGATGCGCCGCGGCCGCGACCTCGGGGTGCGCAACATGATCGTGACCCACGCCATGGCCGACGTTCCCGGCATGTCGCTCGGCGATATGCGCCAGGTCGCGGCGCTGGGCGGCAAGCTCGAGCTCGACCTGCTCAACCACCTGATGGGCCCCAACGCGGTCCACGGCTGGATGCGCCATTGGCGCCACCTCTCGTTCGCCGCCATGGCGGAAGCCATCAGGACGGTGGGACCCAAGCATTTCGTGCTCGCCAGCGATCTCGGCCAGAGCGGCAATCCGATCCACCCGGACGGCTACAAGATGCTGGTCAAGGGCCTTGCCGGCGAAGGCATCGACGAGGCCGCCCTGCGCCTGATGATGGCCGAGACCCCGGCCCGCCTGCTCGGCCTCGACTAGAGTTGTGCCTGGGTTCGGAAGCCGCGAATCACCCAGGCGATGGCGATATAGACGCCGGCCAGGGCGAAATAACCGCCGAATAGCAGCATGAAGCCGCTGACGAACAGGCCGATATGAGGCGCGAGCGCGATCACCCCGCGCCCGGCGAGAACGATCCCCAACCCGATGGCCAGGGCGATGGCCAGCCTGAGCATTCCTTTGCGCATGAATGCGCTATTCTAGCGTGTTAGGCTGGTGGCATGAAACGCTGGCTCTTCTTATTGTGCGCCCTGGCCATGCCAGCCCTTGCCGGCGATGCGGTCGAGATCGTCGACGGCGACACCCTGCTGGTCGACGGCGCCGAGGTTTCGCTGTTCGGCATCGCTGCGCCCGAGCTCGGCGCGCTGTGCCGGCGCGGCGGCGACGAATCAGACTGCGGCGTGCTGGCGCGGGCCGCCCTGCTCGACCTCACCGCGGGCGCCGAGGTGGTCTGCGCAGCCGTGGGCGGCACACCCGGCAAGGTGCTCTGCCGCGCCAACGGCTACGATCTCTCGGAAGGCATGATCTATACGGGCTGGGCGACGGCGCTACCTGGCGAGGGCCGCCGCTATGTCGCCCTGGAGCGGCGCTCGCGCGACGCCGAGCGCGGCCTCTGGAGCGGCTTCGAGTTTCTCGGCGAAGACTAGCGGAAGCGCCGCAGCAGGCCGCCGATCATGCCGGGCTTGCTTTTCTCGGGCGCCCGGATCTCGCCGAGATAGCGCTCGGCCGCGGTGGCCAGGATATCCTGGTAGGTACGGTCGCTCTTTTCGGCATAGGCCTGCAAGACATGAAATTCGTCCTGGGGCAGGCGCAGGGTCAGCTTGCGGCGCCGCGGCGTTTCACCGTCGGCGCCCTCCGTAGGGCGCGCGACATGCTGCCGTGCGGCCTCCTCGAAGCTGACCACATCACCCGTCTCCACAGGCTCGTCGTCGCTCTCGATCTTGGCGCCACTCAAGTCCGGCATCGGCAGGCCCATGCGCAGGCTCTCATAGAGGATGCCGTTGTCGGCCTGCTCACTGACCGTTTCGGCCAGGACCTCGGCTTCCCGCTCGGCCTGCACCGCTGCGGCGCGAACCCGCTCGGATTCCTGCAAAGCGGCGGCGACTTCCGGGCCCGGGTTGCGCGGCGCGGTGCGGCGCATGATGAGCGAGCCCAGGCCATCCTCCGAGCCCGGCAGCGGCTTGGCCTCGGGCAAGGGTGCCGGCGCGGCGGCCTCGCTCTCGATCTTCGCCGGTGCCACGGTCTTCAACATCGGCACGTAATCCGGGGTCGGCTTGGCTTCGCCTTTTCTGGCGAAAAGCCCGTTGCCGTTCACGCTGGTGTCTGCCTGCAACATGTTTCTGGTCCCTCTTTACCTGTCCTGTGACCGCGTCGCTCAGTCGCCGGCCCGGCGCCCGAAGGCGTGACCCGACTGGCCGCTGGCGTTGCCGAAGGCCTTGCCCCGGTTGGGGTCGCGGCGGTCGACGCCGGTGAACGGGCGGCTCGACCGCCGCCGCTCGACCTTGCTCAGGCGGGTAAACAAGTAACGCCACAGCTCGGTGACCTCCGCCGCCGACTTGCCGTCGGGCTTGCTCTCCATCACCGTGCCGCCGCGGATCATGCTGGTGGCGAAATCCGTGCGGTGGTGGATGGTGACCGGTGCCACGGTACCGTGCTGGGAGAGGGCCACGGCCGTGTCGCCGGTGATCCGTGCCCTGGCCGTTGCCGCGTTGACCGCGAAGACCAGGGGCTTGCCGAGGCCGTCGACGATATCGAGGGTGGCACCCACGGCGCGCAGGTCATGCGGGCTGGGGCGGGTCGGAATGACCACCAGGTCGGCATGTCCGACGATGGCGCGGATGGTGTCGGTGACCGAAGGCGGGGTGTCGATGAAGACCAGCTTGATGCCCTCCATCCTGAGCTGCTCGAGATGGTCGGCCAACTGCTCGACGCTCGAATTGACGAAGACCGGCGTCTCGAGCTCGCGGGCGTTCCACCATTCGGCGAGGCTGCCCTGGGGGTCGCAGTCGACCAGCGCGATGGGGCCGTTGCCGGAAAGCTCGGCCGCCACGGCGGTCTGGCCGCACAGCGTGGTCTTGCCCGAGCCGCCCTTTTGCGAGGTGAAGACGATCACCTGCATGGGCACCCGTGCTTGCGGCGGCGCGACAGTGTTGCCGGTGCTCTCGCTGATCAGCTCGACCACCGTGTCCTCGACCGCCTCTTCGGCGGCCTCCTCGGCCTCGGCCTCGAACTCGTCCTCGTCGGCGAGAAACGCGGTCACGTCCGGCCTCGGCGCCGGCATGACCACGGCCGGGCGCTGCAACGCCACGACCTGGGGCGGCGGCGGTGGTGCCACATCAAGATTCACTTGCGGAAGCGGTGGCAGAGGCGGCGACGTGGCCGCGGCGCGCGCCTTGGCGCGTTTGGTGCTCGTGAAACTCAGTCCCAACATCGGAATTTCCCTTCATCCTCGGGCCTTGGCACGCCCGCCCGGGGCATGCGTTGTCTGTCGGTATGGAAATGTAGCGGCGGCAGCGGCCCCGGCATGTGTTGACTGTCACAAGCCGTGCGATTGACGAAATCCGGTGATAGAGTTCGACATATGAGGTTTTTCAACGGCAGCCGCAGCACGCACCGCTGCGAGGTCATGGTGGACGGGCAGCCGCTCGACCCGCGCCTCGACCTGCGCGTCTATTCGGACCAGGGCTTCGAATGGGGCTATGACGGCGCCGGGCCGCGGCAGCTCTCCCTGGCCATCCTGGCCGCCCATTTCAGCGAGCCGGCGGCAGCGCTCGAACATCACCGCCGCTTTCTCTCGAACTGGGTGATCGCCATGCGCGAGGACGTCTGGTCGCTCGACAGCGCCGACATCGACCGCGCGCTGAACGAGGTGGTGGAAGTGCCGATGACCCTCGAACAGTTGCTCAACAAGGTCAGGGGGGTCGAGTAGGCATGGCCGGATTGAAGATCACGGCGGGCGGCATCGCCATTCGTGTCGAATTGTTGGACACGCCGACGGCCGCGGCCCTGGCTGCGGCAGCGCCTTTCAGCGCCCGCGCCAACACCTGGGGCGAGGAAGTGTATTTCTCGACGCCGGTCTCCGTGGCGCGCGAGGCCGATGCCCGGGCCGTGGTCGAGGCCGGCGAGCTGGCCTTCTGGGTCGAGGGCGATTCCATTGCCATCGGCTTCGGCCGCACGCCGATCTCGCGCGGCGACGAGATCCGCCTGGCGGCAGCCACCAACATCTGGGGCCGCGCGCTCGACGACGTCAAAGCCCTGGCCAGCGTGCGCGACGGCGATCCGGTCAGTGTGGAGGTCCTCGACGATGCCTGACGGCGGTAATACCAAGGATCAATGATAAAGACCCATTTGACCGCACGATTTTCGCCGCTGGCTAGGAGCGGGTCGCGCCGTCGTGCGACCCCACGTCAAGCGGCCCGCGACGACGCCAGCGGCGAAAAGCGCACGGCCCGCGGTGGCCCTCCGGATGCGTTGCGACGCTTGAACGATGTCCCCGCATCGCCCGGCGCGCCGCTCCTACCCGGAAAACCGCCTCAAGCCATCAAATGGGGCTTTATCATTGATCCTTGGTAATAAGTTCCCGCTGCCCGTCGATCGCAATACGGTGGCCAAGGACTGGGCCGCCCGCGGCTATGACTGCCAGCCCTTCAGCGATCCGCCGGGCCAGCAGTGGAACGGCTTCGTGCACGCCAGCAACGAGCTGGTCACGGTCGTCGAAGGCCGCCTCGAGTTGCTCATGGACGGCCAGAGCCTGATCCTCGGCCCCGGCGACGAGGCTTTCATCCCCAAGCGCCTGCGCCATTCGGTGCACAATATCCACGACGCCACGACGCTCTGGCTGTTCGGCTATGACTGATCCGACACGTATCGAACCCGGCCCGCTCAGAGCGACCTCAGGAAGGCGAGCAAAGCGTCCCGGTCGTCCTTCGCCATGGCGACAACGGCGTCACGCGAGGCCTCCGCCTCGCCGCCATGCCAGAGGATCGCTTCCATAAGCCCGCGGGCGCGGCCGTCGTGCAGGAACTGGCGGTGCAGATTTACGCGCTGCACCAAGCCGATGCCCCATAGCGGCGGCGTGCGCCACTCGCGGCCCGAGGCTGCGAAGTCGGGCCGGCCGTCGGCGAGCCCGTCGCCCATGTCGTGCAGCAGCATGTCCGTATAGGGATAGATCTCCTGTCCGGCGAGCTGTGGCAGCGCCGGCGCCCGGCCCGTGGTCATGGCCGGCGTGTGACAGGCGCCGCAGCCCGAGGCTGCGAATATGTCTCCGCCCCGCTCGACTTTCGGGTCATGGGGATCGCGGCGCGCCGGTACCGACAGCGCCCGCGCATAAACCACCAGCATATCCAGGCTTGCGCGGTCCATCTCGGGAGCGCCCCCATTCGGCGCGATCGCGCAATCGCGTTGCGCCGGCGGGCAGTTGCTGTTGGGGAACAAAACGCTGGTGATGCCCATGTCGCCATTCGCGGCCGCGGCGACCTGGATGGAGAGGCTCGGCGTATTGGCCTTCCAACCGAAACGGCCGAGATCGGTCACCCCGGTCTCGGGGTTCCAGACAATATTCGGCCTGCCCGAAATGCCGTCGCCATCCGCATCGTCGGGATCGGCGGCAGCCAGAATGACGGATTCCTCGACCGCCTCCAGCAGGCCGAGGCCATAGGTGGCGGGCGCCACGCGCGGGGAATAGAGCGTGTCCTCGCCGAGTGGGCCGTAAGCCATGTCGGCAAACGCGTAGACCGGTTCGCGAAGTTGGTAGGCCGTGCCGTCGGCGAAGCTGCCCTCGATCAGGCGATGGCGGATGGTCACCCGTCCCTCCGCGGCAACGCCCTCGATGCCCTTATCCTGCAGTTGCAGGCCGTAGACCGGATGCGGCACGGGCCCGCCGTTTTCCGCCACGCCGGGAATGCTCAAGCGCACCAACATGGATCGCATGGGCTCGTCGGGCCGGCTCGGCGGCCGGCCGCGGCCATCGCGAATGTGGCAGCCGTTGCAGGAGATACGGTTGAAGGTGGGGCCCAGGCCGTCAAAGGATTCGGCCGCGTCGGGCGCCACGGTCCAGTTGCGTCGGAACAGATGGCGGCCGAAAGCAAAGGCCCGCAGCGAATCGGGATCTAGCGTGAACAGCGGTGCCGAGAACGCCTGTTCGGTGTTGGAGAATACCGTGGCCGTCCCGGCCGAGAACGCGGCTGCTACCACCTTGCCCTGATCGACCGGCGAGCCGAAGTTGAGCCAGGCCCAATTGTTGTATGCGGCGACAAAGTTGGCCTCGCCAGCCTCCCACGTATCGGCCACTTCCAAGTCGAGCAGGGGGATCATCGCGATCGTCGGTGGCTCCGCCGTCGCGGGAGCGACTCCGACACCGATGATCAGGACGAGGCACGAAGCTGTAGCGCGCATGAGACGATTTCCTCCATCTGTCGCCGCAACATAGCCCCGAAATTGGCTTTGTGGAGACTATTGACGTGGAATCACGTCTCGACAGGGTTTGTGGTTGCGCGGCCTCGGCAAGAAAATTCGCCATCATCGCATCCGACTTGTGCGACCATGCGGGCCAGTCGCAAAAGCGATTGCGAGGACGATCCGTGGCTTCGAAGAAGACGCTGAGCGCGAAGAACCTTGAAAGGCTCGGGGCGGCGCGACTGGCCGCACTGCTGATCGAGATCAGCGCCGGTGACGCCGTGGCCAAGCGCCGCCTGCGCTTCGAGCTTGCCGGTGCCGCAAGTCATATCGAGTTGGCGCGGGAAATCCGCAAGAGGCTGACCACCATCGCCAGGTCGCGCTCGTACATCGATTGGGAAAAGCGCAAAGCATTCATTGCCGATCTGGAAAACCAACACAGCGCCATTGTCGATAAGGTGGCGAAAGCCGATGCCGGGCTCGCACTCGAGTTGCTCTGGCGCTTCATGGAGCTGGCAAACTCTGTTTTCGAACGTTGCGATGACAGCAGCGGGCGTGTCAGCGCCGTGTTTCATGGTGCCTGCAAGAACTTAGGCGATCTCGCGACGGCTGCGAAGACGGACCCGAAGCGGCTTGCCGAAGAGGCTTTCCGGGCTCTCTGCGAGAACGACTATGGTCAATACGATGGCTTGCTCGATGCCCTTGGGCCCACACTGGGAACGGAAGGCTTGGATCATCTGAAGCGCCTATTTACAGACCTTTCAGCGAAACCGTTGCCCACGCCGAGCGAGGAGGACAGGGAGGTCATCGGTTGGGGCTCATCCGGGCCGGTTTATGCTGACGCATATGCTGAGCGCCGACGCGACAGCGTCGTCCGAATGGCACTGACGGACATTGCGGATGCCCAAGGCGACGTTGATGCCTTTATTGCGCAAAAGAGCGAAACCGAACGAGGTGTTCCCATGGTGGCCGCAGAGATCGCGCAGCGCTTGCTGGCGAAGGGGCGGATCGATGACGCTTGGGACGCGGTCAACGCGGTGGACAAGGAACGACCGGGTTGGCTTCCCTTCGAATGGGAGCAGACCCGGCTTGATGTGTTGGAAGCCCTCGGCAGGGCAGATGAGGCCCAGGCTTTTCGCTGGGCGTGCTTCGAACTCACACTGACAGCGGAACATCTCCGACAGCACCTCAAACGCCTTCCGGATTTCGATGATGTCGAGGCGGAAGAGCGGGCCTTATCGCTGGCCGTCCACTATCCCGAAATTCACCAGGCACTGCATTTCCTGATTGGCTGGCCGGCCATTGATCACGCCGCGGATCTCGTTCTGGGCCGCTCGCAAGAGCTCGATGGCAATCACTATGGCGTTCTGGGGCCGGCGGCCGAAGCGTTGGAGGGCAAACATCCGTTGGCAGCGACGCTGGCGCTGCGCGCCATGATCGATTTTTCGCTGGGTAAAGCTCGGACGACCCGCTATCGCCACGCCGCCCGCCACCTGATGCAGTGCGCGAGCCTGGCGAATACCATAGCGGACTATGGC
The DNA here is from genome assembly GCA_964625645.1 of uncultured Rhodospirillaceae bacterium. Lineage (GTDB taxonomy): Bacteria > Pseudomonadota > Alphaproteobacteria > UBA7887 > UBA7887 > UBA7887. Next base: position 6,882 of record CAZVDW010000681.1, on the reverse strand, counting down.
CAATTCGAGCCACATGACAGCTATGTCGATCGACTCAGATCGAAGCACGGGCGAAAATCGTCTTTCTGGCCGCTCGTCGGCTAGGGCCTTATGTGGCGGGACGGAATCGATTCGACCGCAAGGCGCCTGACCAGCACCAGCACGAAGCCGGCGATGACCAGGGGCGCGACCGGCAGGCCGACGGCACCGACCAGCAGGCGGGCCAGGAAGGGCAGCGCGAAGACCGCCAGCAGCGTCGTCTTCTCCCAGGGCCGGAAGCCGCGGTCGAGGCCGGCAACGGCAAGCCAGGCGATGGGCAGCGCCAGCAGCATGAGGTCGTAATCCCAGCCATAGGGCGTCGCCAGCAGGGTACAGGCGACGAGCAGGGCGCTTTTCAGCGCCTGCGGCCCGCTGCCGCGCCAGGCCCATATCACGACCGCCAGCGCCGCCAGCGCCGCTGTGGCCTGCACGGCATAGGCAAGGGCCAATGGCGCGCCGAACAAGCGCAGCGCCGCGAAGCTGCTGACCGAGCGGTGGAAGCTCGCGGCGCCCTGCTCGATCAACTGCTCGCGGGTGAAGGTCGCGCTTTCCAGAAACACCGGCCAGATCTCCGCGCCGTACAAACCCGTAGCCAACGCGGCAGTGGCGAGCACCGTCGCTGCCGCGGCGGCAAAAGCGCGCCACTGCCCGCCCGCCGCCAGCGCGAAGGGGATCAGCACGCCGAATTGCGGCTTGAAGGCAAGCAGGCCGATCAGCACGCCGGCGAGCAGCGGCCGGCGCTCCAGCGCGAGCAGCGCGAGCCCTGTCAGGCCGGCCGTCAGGAAGCCGTTCTGGCCGTGGATCAAATTGACGAAGGCCGCAGGATAGGCCAGCGCCAGCAGCATCGCCGGGCGGCCGGCGACGATGCGGTTGATGGCCAAAAGGTAGAGCGGCAGCGTCAGCGCCAGCCATAGCGCCAGCGCGGCGAGATAGGGCAGGCCGGCGAACAGCCCCGCCACCCAGAGATAGGTCGGCGGGTAGTGCCAGCCATAATAGGGCACCGCGTCGCTGGCGAAGATGCGCTGCTGCGCGGCATGCAGCGCGGCGTGGTCGTAGGCATCGGCCGCACGCCCGTCGCGCACCAGGCTGCCGGCGCCGTAGAGATGCGTGAAATCCGTCCCCAGCGGCCGGCCCTGGGGGTCGAGACCACCCTGCGAGGTGGCCAGCAGGACACAGAGCCCGGCCACGGCGCCGACCAGGATCAAGGCCGTATAGACCCTGACCCGGCGCGGCGTCAGCCAGTTCCCCTCGCGCAGTACGGCGAGCCCTTGCCACGTCACTATTGTGCCCCCCTCTGTTCGCCATGCAGTATAGCGGCGTCCACGCCATGCGGGAGACGGCCATGATCTTGCAAAGATGCGCAATCGCCTTGGCGGCACTGCTTCTGTCTACATTCTCCGGGCCTGCCGCCGCCTGCGGCACCATCGGCGATTGGATCGGCAAATACGAAGATGCCGGCAGCTCCGACGACGGCCGGCGGGCGGCGCTTGTCGAGCTCAGCGTCGCCTGCAGCGACTATGCCGGCAAGGCCGACGACCGCCGCCTGCTGCCGATCCTCGCCGACGCCCTCGACCGCGGCCTCGACTACGATCTGGTGCAGCTGGTCTACGACAGCTATCTCTGCCTGCCTGGCGCCCGCGGCGAAACCGGCTACGCGGCGCTCTACCGCGCCATGGACCGGCGCGCCTGCCTCGACGACGCCGGCTTGGCCAACTGGCTCGAATCGACCGCCGACGGCGCCCTCCTGCGCAGCGGCCCGGGGCAAAGCCATGCCGCCATCGGCTGGTTGCGCCGGGGCGCCATGGCCGAGCGCCTGGGCGAAGACGGCGCGTGGATCGAGGTGTTGACCTGGACCGGCCAACGGGGCTGGGTGCACGGCTCGCTGCTGGCGCCCTATCTGACGGTGGAGTAGCGCGTGGCCGCCAACGGAACGCGCGTCACGGTTCGCGTGAAAATCTTGGCTCTGGCGCTGACCCTGGTGCTGTTGCTCGGCGCCGCCGCCGCGCACAGCCTCTACCGCTCGCGCCAGATCGAGGCGGAGCTGCGCGCCCTGACCGAGGTCTTCGTGCCGCTCGACGACCAGTTCGCCCGCCTCGCCTTGCTCAGCGTCGAGCGCGACCTGACCTATCGCCACCTTCTGGCTGTCGCGGAAGGGCACGAGGAAACGCCGCCGGCGACGCTCCAGGCCGCCCTCGACGAGGAAGTGGCGGCCATCGCCGCGGTTCTGGCCGAGCTCGAGCGCCTGTTTGACGAAGCGCGGCGACGCCCCATGGCCAGCGAGACCGCGGCGGTCCTCGAGGTGGTCGAAGAGGCCGTGGCGGAGCTGGTGACGGAAGCGGCGGAGCACGGCGCGGCGGCGGCGGCGATACGGCAAGCGCTGGCCGCGGGCCGGCCACCCCCGGCCGCCGCGGAAGAGCTGATCGGCCACGGCCACGACGTCGCCAGCGGCGTCAATGTCGCCATGCGCGCCCTGGTCGGGTTGACCGAAGCCGTCGGCAGGGCCGCCGAGCGCCACCAGCACCGGGCGCTGGTGGTCGGCAGCGGACTGGTCGTGGCCGCCCTGGTGCTGGCCGTGTGGTTGAGCGCCCTGCTCAGCGGCGGCATCACCCGGCCGCTCGCGCGCCTGGTGCGTGGCGCCGAGGCGGTCAGCGCCGGCGACCTCGATGTCTCCGTGCCGCCAAGCTCGCGCGACGAGGTCGGCGACCTTGCCACGGCCTTCAACGGCATGGTCGCGGGCCTGCGCCTCAAGGAGCGCATCGAGAGCACATTCGGGCGCTACATGGACCCGCGCATCGTGCACGAGCTGGTCGACGATCCGGACAGCGTCAGCCGCACCGAGCGCCGCGAGATGACCGTCAGCTTCGTCGACATGGCGGGCTTCACCAGCCTCACGGAAGACATGCCGGCGGACGAGCTGGTGCATTTTCTCAACACCTTCTTCTCCCACATGACGGCACCGGTCGCGGCCCGCAACGGGGTCGTCGACGCCTTCATCGGCGATGCCGTGATGTCCTATTTCGGCCCACCCTTCTCGGCCCCGGACAAGCACGCCGCGGCGGCCTGCCTCGCCGCCCTCGACCAGCTCGCCTGCCTGGAGGCCTTCAACGCCGAATTCCCCGAGCTGCCCGATGTCTCCATCCGCATCGGCATCGCCACCGGCGAGGTGGTGGCAGGCTCCATCGGCTCGGAAGCGTTGCGCTCCTATACCGTGGTCGGCGACCGCGTCAATCTCGCCTCGCGCCTGGAAGCCCTCAACAAGACTTATGGCACCCGACTACTGATTAGCGAGCGCACGCGAGAGCTGGCGGGCGCTGCCATCGAGGCACGCGAGGTAGACCGCGTCACGGTGCGCGGCCGCCACGAGGAAAGCACGATCTACGAGGTCCTAGCGCCGGCCGAATAGCTTTTCGATATCCGCTAGCTTCAGCTCTACATAGGTCGGCCGGCCATGATTGCATTGCCCGGAATGGGGAGTCACCTCCATCTCGCGCAGCAGCGCATTCATCTCCTCCGGGCGCAGGCGGCGGCCGGCGCGCACGCTGCCATGGCAGGCCATGGTGGCGCAGACGTCGTCGAGGCGCTCCTTCAAGGCCAAAGCCTGATCGCCTGCGAGCAGATCCTCGGCGAGATCGCGGACCAGGCCGGCGACGTCGCATTCGCCGAGCAATGCGGGGACTTCGCGCACGACAATGGCGCCGTCGCCGAACGCCTCGACCACGAGACCGAGCTCGGCAAGCTCCGCCGCGCGCGCCGCCACGGCTTCGGCCGGAGCGCTGTCGAGCTCTACGACATCGGGAATGAGCAGGATCTGCCTGGCCACGCTGCCATCGGCAAGCTGTGCGCGCATGCGTTCCAGCACCAGGCGCTCATGGGCCGCATGCTGGTCGACGATGACGATGCCATCGGCGGTCTGGGCAACGATATAGGTCTCGTGCAACTGTCCCCGCGCGGCACCGAGGGGATAGGCCTCGGCCGGCTCCGGCGCCGCTGCCTCGGCCGGCGCCAATGGCGCCTGGTAGGCCGCGGCGCTTTCCGCCAGACCCAGGCTCGGGCGCGGCGGCAGGCCGGGCCGCGGTCGCGCCGCCGCCAGCGCACCATGGGCGATCGTCGTCGAGGCCCGGTGCCCGGCGCCATCGAGGGCGTGCCTCAGCGCCGAGACCACAAGGCCGCGCACCAGCCCCGGCGCCCGGAAGCGCACCTCGGCCTTGGCCGGATGCACGTTGACGTCGACCTCGCCCGGATCGAGGGTCAGGAACAGCGCCACCAGGGGATGGCGGTCGCGCGCCAAGAGGTCCTGATAGGCGGCGCGCACGGCGCCATAGAGCAGGCGGTCGCGTACCGGGCGGCCATTGACGAAGAGATATTGCTGGCGCGCCCGGCCGCGGCTCAAGGTCGGCAGGCTGGCATAGCCGGCGACCGCGATGCCGTCGCGCGCCGCCGCCACCTGCACCGCGTTGTCGGCGAAGTCCGCGCCCATCACGGCAGCCAGGCGATCGAGGCGCGAGGCCAGCAGGTCGCCCTGCGCCGTGCCGACCGATAGCCGGCCGCGGCCATCCGCCGTAACCGTCACCGCCACGTCGGGCCGGGCCATGGCGAGCGGCGCCGCCAGGTCGAGGGCGGCCGTGGTCTCGGCGCGCGCGCTCTTGAGGAATTTGAGCCGCGCCGGCGTGGCGAAGAAGAGGTCGCAGACCTCGACCCGAGTGCCGACGGCGAGCGCGGCCGGTTTCGGGCCCGAGATTTCGCCGCCAATGACGCTTACCGCCCAGGCGCTGTCGGCACCCGCCTCGCGGCTGGTCACTGTCAGGCGGCTGACGGCACCGATCGACGGCAGGGCCTCGCCGCGAAACCCGAGACTGCGGATATCGCTGAGATCGTCGCCGTCGAGCTTCGACGTGACATGACGCTGCACGGCCAGCGGCAGCGCCTCGCGCGCCATGCCGCAGCCGTCGTCGCTGACCGCGATGAGGGTCTTGCCGCCGTCCTCGAGCGTGACCTCGATTCGCGTCGCCGCCGCATCGACGGCGTTCTCCATCAACTCTTTGATGACATTGGCGGGGCGCTCGATGACCTCGCCGGCGGCGATGCGGTTGACCAGTCCTTCGGGGAGCCGCCTGAGGCTCATCCCGCCCCGGCCTCCCCGAGCGTGGCGCGGACGCGGGCCTTCACGGCCTCGACCGCCGGCTGGTCGAAGGGATCGACCCCGAGCAGCTCGGCGGCGATGATGGTCTCCAGCATGAAATGCATCAGCAGGCCACCCATGCGGCGCTCGTCGAGATCGTCGATACTGATGCGGCGTGCGGGCCGCCCGGCATCGGCCAGGGTCTCGGCCATGGCATCGCCGGCAGCCTCAACCATGTCGCCGAGGGTCTTGCGCGCCAGGTGCGCGAGCGCCGGCTCGTCGGCGATCAGGTCGGGCTCGATGCTGCGCCCGCCGCCGGCACTGTCGAGCGTGAGCAAGGTCAGCAGCTTGTCGTGCGGGCCGTCGAGGTAGAGCTGCAGTTGGCTGTGCTGGTCGAGCGGCCCCAAGGCCGGCACCGGCGTGGTGCCGAGGCCGTTCTTGCCGAGGGATTCGGCCCAGAGCTGGCGATGCCAGGCGGCAAGCTCCGAAAGCCGGCTGCAATAGGGCATGAGGACGGTGCTGCTGATGCCACGCTCCTCGGCCAGGCCCACCAGCAAGGCGGCACCCCGGGCCGGCTCGCAATCCTCGGGGCGCTCTGCCGCAAGCGCCGCCGCCAGGATCTCGGCGGCGCCGGCGCGTACCGCCGCGACATCGACGCCTGCGAACATGGCCGGCAACAGACCGACGGCCGACAATACGGAGTAACGGCCGCCGAGACCGGGATCGTGGTCGAGCAGCGGCAGACCCCAGCGCTCCGCCAGACGCCGCAAGGGATTGCTGCCAGGCTCCGTCACGACCAGAAAGGCGCCGCGCAGATCCTCCTCGCCGACCGCGGCCTTGACCGCATCGAAAGCGATCAGGAACTGGGCCAGGGTCTCGTCGGTGGCACCCGACTTGCTGACCACCAGAAACAGCGTGCGCTCCAGATCCAGCCCGTCGATGAGGACCCCGAAATCATGGCCATCGGCGGCATCGGAGAAATGCAGCCAGGCGCGCTGGGCCGGCGGCACCGGGTGCGCCGCCAGGGCCGAAAGCGCCCGCCCGCCAAGGCTGGAGCCGCCGGTGCCCAGGACCACGAGATCGGCAAATTTGCGGCTCGCGGCATCGACCAGGGGCGCCAGCACGGCAAGGTCGTCGCGGCGCTCGGGGAGCGTCAGCAGCGAGCGCTTGCCCTCGGCGGCCCAGGCACGCAAGCGCGCCAGCGCCGGGGCCGTGCGGGCGAGTGCCGCGCTGAAATGGGTGTCCGACAAACCATGGCCGCCGATGGTGCCGGCCAGAGAGCCCGACAGATCCTGCGCATAGAGCGCACTGCTCCAGGCGCGGCGGCGGTTTTCGCTCATGCGCCGCGATCCACCGCGCGCCAGCCGATATCGCGGCGGCAGAAGCCCTGCGGCCAGTCTATGCCCGCCACGGCCTGGTAGGCGCGGGTCTGGGCCTCGGCGACGCTGGCGGCACGGGCGGTGACGCCGAGCACGCGCCCGCCTGTCGCCACCAGGCGGTCGTCGCGGCGGGCGGTGCCGGCGTGGAAGATCATCAGATCGTCATCACCAAGGCCGTCGAGGCCGCGAATCTCGCTGCCTTTCTCGTAAGGCCCGGGATAGCCCTCAGCAGCCATCACCACGCACAGCGCGGCATCGTCGCGCCAGCGCAGGTCGAATTTGGCCAGCTCGCCGTCGCGCGCCGCCATCAGCGCCGGCAGCAGGTCCGAGCGCAGTCGCGCCAGCAGCACCTGGCATTCGGGATCG
>CAZVDW010000680.1:0-6007 GCA_964625645.1 uncultured Rhodospirillaceae bacterium | reverse complement strand
GGGGCGCTGGTCTCGTTCACCCCGGCCAATTTCGTGCTCGGCTTCGCCACCATCGCGGCGCGCCGCTGCATCGCCGGCGGCGAGGACTTCACGGTCAAGGGCGGCTCGCCCAACGAGGCGGGCTTGCGCAAGAGCGTCTACGCGGAACAGCTGGCGCTGCAATACCGCGTGCCGCTGATCCGCCTGCACGAGGGTGGCGGCGGCAGCGTCGGCGGCACGGGCTCTTCCGCGGCCGGCCCGCCGGTCTTCTCGGGCCACCGCTTCCGCAGCGTCGCCGAGACATTGTCGGCGGTGCCCGTCGCCACCGCCGCGCTTGGCCCGGTGGCGGGGCTGCCGGCCTCGCGCCTGGTGGCGGCGCATCTCTCGGTGATGTCAAAGCAGACGGCACAGGTGCTGGTCGCCGGGCCTGCGGTGGTCAAGCGCGCCATCGGCGAGGACTTGACCAAGGAGGAGCTCGGCGGCGCCCAGGTGCACACGCGCAACGGCGTCATCGACAACGCGGCAGAGGACGAAGCCGACGCGCTCCGACAGATCCGCCGCTTCCTCTCCTATTTGCCGCAGAACGTCTGGGAGCTGCCGCCGGTCGGCCCTTGCGACGATCCGCGCGAGCGCCGCGAGGAGGCGCTGCTCGACATCATCCCGCGCGAGCGCCGCAAGCTCTACGACATGTGGACGCTGCTCGGGCTGGTGCTCGACCGCGAGACGTTTTTCGAGATCGGCGCCGGCTATGGCCGCGGCCTGATCACCGGGCTGGCCCGCATGAGCGGCCAGCCGGTTGGCGTGCTGGCCAACAATTGCCGCTATCTCGCTGGCGCCATGACGGCGGACGGCTCGCACAAGGTGCGCCGCTTCGTCGAGCTTTGCGAGACCTTCCACCTGCCTGTGTTGAGCTTCGTCGACGAGCCCGGCTTCATGATCGGCAGCGCCGCGGAGAAGGCGGCGACGATCCGCCACGGCACCAGTGCCGTGCTCTCGGTGGCCGCCTGCAACGTGCCCTGGGCCTCGGTGGTGGTGCGGCGCTCGTTCGGGGTCGCGCAAGCCGCCCATTACGGCAACGACGCCTACGTGCTGGCCTGGCCGTCGTCGGAAAGCGGGCCGCTGCCGGTCGAGGGCGGTGTCGCCGTGGCCTATGGCCGCGAGATCGCCGCCGCGCCCGACCCCGAGAAGCGCCGGGCCGAGCTCGAAGAGCAGCTCGCCGCCCGCCAATCGCCCTTCCCCCGCGCCGAGGCCTTCTCCAGCCACGACATCATCGACCCGCGCGAGACCCGCGCCCGCCTCTGCGACTGGATCGAATGGATCCAGCCGACCCTGGAGGCACTGAAAGGCCCGAGCCGCTTTATGCTGCGGCCTTGAGGCAGCGACCATCAACACAGCAAGGAGCGAGAGTGCCATGAAACCTGTCTGTCTGGTAATCGGCGCCGGCGCCGGCATCGGCGGCAATGTCGGCATGCGCTTTGCGCGCGAGGGCTATCATGCGGTGCTTTTGCGGCGCACCGACCAGGACGGCCTGGACGCGCTGGTGGGGGCCATCGAAAACGAGGGCGGCTCGGCCTCGGGCTTCCTGCTCAATGCCATAGAGCCCGACAGCATCGAGGATCGCATCGCCGCCGTGGAGGCCGAGATCGGGCCGATCGAGGTGGTGGTCTACAACCTCGGCGCCCAGATCGGCGACCGGGCGCTGACCGATACCAGCGCCAAGGCCTTCGAGATGGGCTGGCGGCTGGCCACCTTCGGGCTGTTCCGCACCGCCGCAAGCGTCTGCCCGCTGATGGAGGCGCGCGGCAAGGGCACGATATTGGTGACCTCGGCGACGGCGGCGGTGCGCGGCAACAAGGGCCAGCATTCCCACGCCGCGGCCATGGCCGGACGGCGCATGCTCTGTCAGTCGCTCAATGCGGAGTTCGCGCCGAAAGGCATTCATGTCGCCCATATCCTCATCGACGGCGCCGTGGACGCGCCCGACACCTTGGGGCGCATGCTGGGCGAGGAGAAGTTCCAGGAGCTGCGCGAGGCCCGCGGCCTGGAGCATGACGGGCTGCTGCTGCCGGCCGAGGTGGCGGATACCTATTTCCACATCGCCCAACAGCACCGCTCGGCCTGGACGCACGAGCTCGACATGCGGCCGTTCTCAGACCTGCCCTGGTGGAACCATTAGACCATGAAGCTCTACATGGTGCCGCTGGCACCCAACCCGACCAAGGTCATGCTGTATATCGCCGAGCGCGCCCATCTCGGGACCGACCTCGGCATCGAGCAGGTCATGGTCAACACCCTCAAGCGACACCACCGCGAGCCCGAGCACCTGGCGCGCAATCCTTTCGGCACCCTGCCGGTGCTTGAGCTCAACGACGGCAGCCACCTCATCGAGTCGCTCGCCATCATGGAGTATCTGGAAGAGCGTTTCCCCGACGGCTGTTTGCTGGGCGACGACGTGACGGCACGCGCCCATGCCCGCGATCTCGAACGCGTGGTCGATCTGCGTATCGCCGTCCCCATGGCAAGATATGCGCATGCCACGAAATCCCCCCTGGGCTGGCCGCCTGATCATGCGCTTGCCGAGCAGATGGAAGAGTCGCTGCAAACGCCGCTCGACCACCTGGAGGGCCTGCTCGGCGACGGCCGGCCCCTGCTCGCGGGCGAGCGCGTCTCGATTGCCGACTGCACCTTGCAGGCCGCGCTGCAGTTCCTGCGTTTCATCGAGGCCGACCTGCTCGGCGAGCGCGCGAACTTGCGCGCCTGGGATGCCCGCTACCGGGAGAGGCCGGCCGCCGCCGACGTGCTCAAGTGGTGACGCCGAAGAACTTGGCGATCTCGCCGACCTGAGCGGCCAGCATGGCGCGGCCGTTCTGGGTGGCGGCACCGCGCTCGGCGGCGGCGGTAAGCAGCGGCGTCGGGCGGTCGAGCAGGATGACGTCGACGACCAGCATGGCCGCGCCGAGGTCCTCGGCGGGCACCGGCATGGGGTCGGACTCAGCCATGCCCAGCGGGCTTGCGTTGACCACCACGTCGTGGCCGGAAACCTGTGGCGCGGCCACCTCGGTCTCGATTTCCGGGAAGGCGGCGGAGAGGTCGTTGGCCAGGGTGCGGGCGCGGTCTTCGTCCAGGTCCGAGACGCTGAGCCGGGCGATGCCGGCTTCGCCGAAGGCAAAGGCGATGGCGCGCCCCACCCCGCCGGCACCGACCTGGAGCACCGCGCGTCCGGCGAGATCGTGACCCTTCGCGCGCGCTGCCGCGGCGCAGCCGCGGCCGTCGAACATGTCGCCGATCCAGCGCCCGTCGGGGTCCGGCCTGGCGGCGTTGATGGCGCCCACGAGGCGGCCGTTAGGCGCCAGCTCGTCGACGAGCGCGACCATGGGCAGCTTGTGCGGGATGGTGAAAACCAGGCCGGCGAGATTGCCGATGCTGCGCAGGCCGGCGAAGCCTGTGACCAGGTCCTCGCCGGCAAGGCGCATGGCAACCATCACGCCGTCATGGCCGCGCTCGCGAAACAGCGCGTTGAAGCGGGCGGGCGAGCCCACCTGCGCCACGGGATCGCCGATGATGGCGTAGACCGCGGTCTTGCCGCTGACTCCGTCCGTCATCAGTCCATGGCGCCGAGCTCGGCCCAGTCGCTGTAATTGGCGCGGAAGTCCTGCAGCGAGCGCCAGACCTTGGCGAAGCCCTCATCCGCCGCGGCCTGCTCCTCGGCCACCACGATCCACTGCTCCCTGAAGGCCTGCATCATCTCGGGCGGCCAGCGGTGAATGGTGACACCCTCGGCCTTGATCTTCTTCAGAGCCTCGGTCTGGGCCGCCTCGCCCGATGCCATCGTATTGACCACCGACTCGCTGCAAGCCGTCTCGATTAAGGCCTGCTGGCGCGGCTCAAGCGCGTTCCAGCGCTCCAGATTGACGATGAACTCGCCCATATTGGCGGGCTGGTGCCAGCCGGGCAGATAGTAGTGCTTGGCGATCTGGTAGAAGCCGAGGTCGTAGTCGATGGCGGGCATGGAAAACTCGGTGGCATCGATGGTGCCGAGCTCCAGCGCGGTGTAGATGTCGCCGCCGGCGATGATCTGGGTGGAGGCGCCGAACTTCTCCAGCACCCGCGCACCGAAGCCGAGATAGCGCACCTTGAGCCCGGCAAAGTCCTCGGTCGAGGCAATCTCCTCGCGGAACCAGCCGGAGCCGTCCTGGGGCACGAAGAAGCAGACCAGGGGGTGGACGTTGTGCGGATGGTAAAGCTCTTCGTATAGCGTCTGGCCCTCGCCATAGCGCATCCAGGCCATCAATTCGTTGAACATCGGCCCGAAGGGCACGGAATTGAAGACCTGCGCCGCCGGCATCTTGCCGGCCCAATAGCCCGATGCCGCCCAGCCCGCATCGACCGAGCCGGCGGAGACCGCATCGAAGACCTCGAAGGCCGGCACCAGGGCGCCGGGCTCGAAGAACTTGAGCGCGATCTCGCCGCCGGAGATCTCCGCCAGGCGGTCCTGAAAGTGGATGCCGCCTTCGCCCACCAGCGTCAGCGTGCTGGCAAAGGTGCTGGCGACCTTCCAGCGCACGGGTGCGGCGGTTTCAGGCGCGGCCGCCGTCGGCTCGGGTTGGGGCGAGGCAGGGCCGCCACCGCCCATCTGGCCGAGCCCGGCGCCGACAACGAGGCCGACGACGCCTGTCACGATTGCAAACTTGTTCATGGTTTTGCCTCCGGGCCAAAGTCGTAGAGCGCCGCCGGGTTGTCGACCAGGATGCGCCGCAACAGCGCATCGTCGCCGGCCCAGGCAGCAAGGGCGTCGAGCAGGGCCGCATCGTCCGGCAGCGGGCTGGCGCCAAGATCCGGGTGCGGCCAATCGGTACCCCAGACCAGGCGCTCGGGCGCCGCGGCGATCAAGGCCTTGGCGAGCGGCGCGGCCCCGGGCCAGGGCGCACCGCCGAAATCGACCCGATAGGCACCGGACAGCTTGACCCAGCAGCGCCCGCCGTCGAGCAATGACAAAAGGCTGCGAAACCCGGCCTGGTCGGGCCCGGGCGTGGCATCGACCCGCCCCATATGGTCGATCACCACGTCGACCGGCAGGGCGGCAAGGCGTGGCGCCAGCGCCTCGATCGCGTCGCCCGTGACCATGACCTGAACGTGCCAGCCATATTCCGCGACCCGCGCCGCCATGGCCTCGAGCGCTTCGGCAGCAATGCCGCCGCTGTTGACGAGGTTGAAGCGGGTGCCGCGAAAGCCGATCGAATGCAGATACTCGATCTCGCCGTCATGAACGTCGGGCGCCAGAACGGCGACGCCACGCCCGCTTTCGCCGAGACGCTCGACGGCATCCGCCGTGCAGCCGTGGTCGAGGCCGTAGATGCTCGGCTGCACCACCACGGTGCGGCTCAGCCCGAGGCCCTGGCGCAGGGCAGTGTAGTCCTCGAACAGCGCGTCCGCCGGCAGGTAATCCGCTTCGGCGATCGGCGCATAGCGCTCGGCGGGGCCGAATATGTGCATATGGCAATCGCAGGCGCCCGCCGGCACCCGGCCGCTGCCGCCAGGGGCGCTCACGAGCGGTTGTCGGCCCGGATCACTTCGCCCGCACCTTCCTCGATATCCCAATCGCCGCGCACATTGCCGCTGAGATCGTTGTTCACGAACTTGCCGCCGCCACCGGCACGAACCCAGACCGCTTCGTAACCATTGCCGTTGATGCGATTGCCCCGGACCAAGGGATTGCCACCCTCGTGCACGACGATTCCGGCATGGGCATTGTCGCGGATATCGTTGTTGAGGATCATGCCGCGGCCATCGTTGTTGATAAATATGCCGTTCTCGCCGGCATCGCGGATCGTATTGTTGCGCAGGATGGGATTGGCGCCGTCCTTGAGCTCGACGCCGGAATAGGCGTTGGCGAAGATCTCGTTACCCTCGATGGTGCCGGCGCCGTCCTCATGAACGTATATCCCGCTCACCTTGCCGTCGTATATCCGGTTGCCGCGGATGGTCGGGTTGGAGCCGCCCTTGACCTCGACCCCGGCCAGGGCGTTGC
>CAZVDW010000679.1:0-3976 GCA_964625645.1 uncultured Rhodospirillaceae bacterium | reverse complement strand
ACGCGCAGGGTCTCGTCGATGCCGGGCACCATGAACAACAGCCCGACATGGCCGTTGGCGACCACGTTGGCCAGTGAGTCCAGCCGGTTGTTGCCGCGGCGGTCGGGCAGCACCAGGGTCTTGTCGTCGCGCACCGCGACGAAGCCGGGCGCGTCGCCGCGCGGGCTCACATCGACATTGCCGTCCGTGTCGGCGGTCGCCAGGCAGACGAAGGGCGAGAGCGCGATGAAGCGCCGGCAGTACTTGTCAAGATAGGTGAGTTGTTTCTGTATAACCCGCTCTAAAGGCTTCGGAAACAGACTTCGGAGTGCCGTCTCATCTTGAACGCTTTCCGCCATGCTCAGCAGTGCCTGTCGTCGCGCGTGCCGTCGGGCATGATGGTGCCGCAGCGCTTCGAGCTGGTCATGCGCACGCTGTCCATCGAGGCCTCGCCGAAGTCGACCCCGGTGATGTCGGCGCGGGTGAAATCGGCGCGGTTGAGATTGGCGCCGCGCATGATGGCGTCGCGCATCCGGGCGCCATACATGTAGGCGCCCTGCAGGTCGGCGCCGGAAAAGTCGAGCCCGCCGAGATCGGCGTAGGAGAGGTTGCAGCCGGCGCACTGGACCACCTCGCCCGCCGCGATGGCGGCGCGTATCTTTGCCACATGCTTTTCGATGAAGGCGTGCGACGGCGTCGTCAGCGCCATGGCCAGCGCTGCGGCCAGCAGCGGTCGAGTTATCTTCGCCAAGGCGTCTCTCCCTATGTCGGTGCCTGGCGCCATGATACCGCCGTCAGCGGCCGTTCGAAAGCCCGGCCAGGATGGCCTCCGGGTCATGGGCGATGCCGTCCTTGATGACACGGTGGATGCGCGCCGCATTGGCGATATCGCCGAGCGGGTCGGCGTCGAGCACTACCATGTCGGCGCGCAGGCCCGGCGCCAGGGTGCCGATGTCGTCGCGGCCGAGCGCCTTGGCGCCGCCGCTCGTGGCAGCGACGAGCACGGCCATCGGCTCGAGACCGGCCATGACCATCAAGGCCAGCTCGCGATGGAAGCCGGCGCCGGGCAGGGTGCCGATATTGCCCGCGTCCGAGCCGGCGGCGACGATGACCCCGGCGGCGTGGGCGGTGGCCAGATTGTCGAGCATGATCGGGTTGATCGGCGGCGGATCGCCGAAGCGAAGCCAGTGGGGGCGCTGCTCGCGGGGCATCTCGGAGAGGTCGTCGAGGCTCGCCAGCACTTGCCGGTCGCCATAGCGCTGGTCGAGGGCGTTGAGGCCGAGGGACTGGCCGAGCACGCGCCAATAGCCGTCATAGACACCGAGCGTCGGGATATAGGGCAGGCGATCGCCCAGGGCGGCAAAGAACGCCGGGTCAAGCGCGGCATCGTCGACGCTGTGCACCAGCATGTCGGCACCCAAGGCGAGCGCGATGCGCGCGGTTTCCAGCTCGGTCGCATGCACCGCAACGCGCAAGTCCAGGCGATGGGCTTGGTCGATGGCCGCCGCGATCCACTGCTCGGCGATGGCGAGCGGTTGGCCGCGGCCGGCGCGAATGAACCAGATCTTGACCATATCGACAGCGAGCGACGCCTGGCGGGCGACCTCCGCCCGCGCTTGCCCGGGTGTCTCGACCAGCACGATGGCACCGCCGGTGATCTCCTTCGGCGCCCAGGTGGCCAGCAACGGCCCGACGGCGCTGATGCGCGGCGCCGCGGCGAGGCTTCGCGCATGCTCGCGCAAGGCCAGCACCCAGGGCGGGCCGCCAAGATCGAGCAGCGCCGTGATGCCGGCGGCGAAGGTGCGCGCCAGGGTCTCGTCGAGGCGGCCGCGGAGCGCCGCGATCTCGTCCTCATAGGGCACCACATGGCGCAGGTCGATGACATCGGGGCGGGTATAGAGGCCGCCCGACTGGAAGAAGTGGACGTGGGCGTCGATGAGGCCGGGAATAAGCCACTTGCCGGAGAGGTCGACCACAGTGGCAGCGCCGATATCGCCGCCGAGAGAGACGATGCGGCCGTCCTCGACCAGCACGCTGGCGCGCCGCGGCGGTGCGCCTGAGCCGTCGATAACCATGGCGCCGACAAAGGCGGTGGCCTCGGCCAGGACGGCGCCGGAAGCGACGCTGAGCCAGGCGGCAAGGATGGCGCCGAGCCCACGACCCGGTCTGCCACCAGCGCCACGGGGTGCGGGTTTTTCGCTGCTCAAGCCGATTCCCTCTAGCCGTCTTCCTTCGCCAGATCGAGCGCCACGTCGACGATCATGTCTTCCTGGCCGCCGACCATGCGCCGCTTGCCCAGCTCCTCGAGGATTCTGCGGGTATCGATGGCGTAGGTCTCGGACGCCGTCTCGGCGTGGCGCAGGAAGCTCGAATAAACCCCGGCATAGCCCAGCGACAGGGTCTCGCGATCGACCCGCACCGGGCGGTCCTGCAAGGGGCGGATAAGCTCTTCCGCGGCATCCATCAGGGTATGCAGGTCGTAGTCGTGCTGCCAGCCCATGCGGTCGGCGACGGCGACGAAGACCTCAAGCGGCGTGTTGCCGGCGCCGGCGCCGTGGCCGGCCAGCGAGGCATCGACGCGCGTTGCGCCATGCTCCACCGCGACCACCGAGTTGGCGACGCCGAGCGACAGATTGTGGTGGGCGTGAATGCCGCGCTGGGTCTCCGGCTTCAGCACCTCGTTGAAGGCGTCGAAGCGCTCCGCCACCCCCTGCATGGTCAGCGCGCCGGCCGAGTCGGTGACGTAGACGCATTGCGCGCCGTAACTCTCCATCAGCCTGGCCTGCTCGGCGAGCGGGCCGGGCTCGCTCATATGGGCCATCATCAGGAAGCCCGAGACGTCCATGCCGATCTCGCGGGCATAGGCGATATGCTGCCTGGCGACGTCGGCCTCGGTGCAGTGGGTGGCGACGCGAACCGAGCGCACGCCGGCATCATAGGCGCGCTTGAGGTCCTCGACCGTGCCGATGCCGGGGATCAGCAGCGTCGCCAGGGTGGCATGTTCCAGCACCTCGGCAATAGCCGCGATCCATTCGACGTCGGTGTGGGCGGCGAAGCCGTAATTGAAGCTCGAGCCGTTGAGGCCGTCGCCGTGGCAGATCTCGATGGAATCGATGCGCGCGCGGTCGAGCGCGATGGCGATGGCGCGCACCGCATCGAGGCTGAACTGATGGCGGATGGCGTGCATGCCGTCGCGCAGGGTGACGTCCTGGAGATACAGCTCCGGCATGATCAGCTCCGGCTCAAGGCGACATAGCGCTCGGCGGTCTTGAGCGCGGCCGAGGTCATGATATCGAGATTGCCGGCATAGGCCGGCAGGTAGTCGCCGGCGCCCTCGACCTCGAGGAAGATCGAGGACTTGGTGCCGGCGAAATCGCCATAGCCCGGAATGTGCAGCGGGTTGTTGTCGCCGAAATGCTCGAACTGCACTTTCTGCTTCAAGCGGTAGCCGGGCACGTATTGCTGCACCTCCGCCACCATCTCGGCGACCGAGCGCTCGATGTCTTGCATCTCGCCGCCCTGGCTGAGGGTGTAGACGGAATCGCGCATGATCAGGGGCGGCTCGGCCGGGTTGAGCACGATGATGGCCTTGCCGCGCCCGGCGCCGCCGACGCGCTCGAGCCCCGAAGCGGTGGTGCGGGTGAACTCGTCGATATTGGCGCGCGTGCCGGGGCCGGCGGACTTGCTGGCGATGGAGGCGACGATCTCGGCATAGGGCAGGGCCTTGGAGACCCGGCCGACCGCGTGCACCATGGGAATGGTCGCCTGGCCGCCGCAGCTCACCATGTTGAGATTGGGCTCGGCGAAATGCTCCTCCATGTTGACCACCGGCACCACGTAAGGCCCGATCGCCGCCGGCGTCAGGTCGACCATGCGCTTGGCGTGGGCGCGGCAGACCTCGGCGTGATAGGCATGCGCCTTGGCCGAGGTGGCGTCGAAGACCAGCTCGATGGCGGCGAACTCCGGCATCTCGACGAGGCCGTCGATGCCTTTGTCT
>CAZVDW010000678.1:0-4013 GCA_964625645.1 uncultured Rhodospirillaceae bacterium | reverse complement strand
GGTAGGGCTGGGAGATGCGCTCCGGCAGCACCCGCTCCAGGGTGCGGTCGACCGGGCCGAACAGCGCGTGGGGCTGGGATTCCGGCAGCACCGCGCCCTCGGCAAAGCTGGCCTCGACCGCCATGTCGCTGCGCGCGCGGTGGATCAGCCAGGCTGAGTTGACAAGCTCGCCATCGGCCCTCACGGCATCGATCAGCAGGGCGATCTCGCCGGCCAGGCCGAGCGCCAGGCGGCGGCCGACATCGTCCCAGTGGCGGTTGTAGAAGATATACGCGGAGACCGCCTGCAAGAGCACCAGCGGTACCATGACGATGAGCAGCGAGCGGCCGAACAGGCCACGCGGCAGGAAGCGCCGGAGCGGCCGCATGACCTAGCGCGCCCCGCCGTCGGCGCGCAGGCTGTAGCCCTCGCCGCGCACGGTGACGAGATAGCGCGGGCGCCTAGGGTCGGGCTCGATCTTGCGGCGCAGGCGGGTGATCTGGACATCGACGGCACGCGCCCCGGCGCCGCCGCCGAGCGCCTCGCGGGCGAGCACCTCGCCGGGGCGCTCGGCGAGCGCGCGCAACAAGGCCTCCTCGGCGGAAGTCAGCGGCACCGGCTGGCCGCCATCATGCAGGGCGCCCGTGCGGGCATCGAAGGTGAAATCGCCGAAGCGCACGCCCGCATCGGCAGCAAACGCGTTCACCCGGCGCAGGATGGCCTTGAGGCGCGCCAGCAGCTCGTCGGGCTCGAAGGGCTTGACGAGATAGTCGTCGGCGCCGCTGTCGAGCCCGGCGATGCGGTCCTCGAGGGAATCACGGGCGGTCAGCATGAGCACCGGCGTGCGGTCGCCGTCGCGCAGCCAGCGGGCGAACTGCATGCCATCCTCCCCGGGCATCATGACATCGAGCACGATGACGTCGAAGCGCAGTCCCTTGAGCCGCGCCCGCGCGTCGGCCGCATCCGCCGCCGTGGTGACGACAAAGCCATGGCCAACCAGATAGCGGCGCAACAGATCGCGCAGACGATCGTCGTCATCGACCACCAGAACATGCGGAGCCTCGCTCATGGCGCCAGTATAGTCAGGCTTCCCCGTCCCCGCCTAGTCCGTCCCCTCCGGCAGCCCGGCCTTGCGCAGGCCTTCGGCCATGCGGGCGATGACGTCGTCCTCGAAGTTCCACGTGGTGTGAAGTTCGGCCATCTTTTCTATCGAATAGCCTGGCCAAAGCTCCTGAAGCTTCGTTACGGCTTCAGCAGCTTCGTCTCGCATGCCGAGCTGCGCATAAGCGGAAGCCAAGACCTGATGGCTCCAGAAGAATCCCGGCATGTTGAGTTTTTGCGCAGCGGCCAAGGCCTCATCGTCACGCCCCTGTCTGTACGCCTCGTAAAAATAAGGGAAATGATACCAAGTCTGATGGCGAGGATTTAGCATTACCGCGCGGTTCATCAAGGCCATGCCTTCCTGCCAGCTACCAGAGTAAGCAAGGAAATGGCCGACCGTTGCCAAGATTTGGGAATTGTTGGGCGCCAATGAGATCGAAGTCTCGCTCTCATTGCGAAACAGGCTTAGATCATGCCGGTAAAAGCTCACCCGGGCACGGGCAAGGTGCGCCCACGCGGATTCCGGTGCGTGTCGGATAGCGCTCTGCGCTGCCCTCATTGCCCGATCCAATGGCGGTTCAGCGTCAAGTTTCGCATTGAATGCGTAGAGATACTCGTCAACGATCACGTGTGCCAATAATGCCGCCGCCTGACCGTAATCGGGTTCCGCTTTGACGGCTCGTTCGAGACAAGTACGAACGCGCAAATGCTCGTTGGGCGTGATCAGCCGCCAATACGCTTGTGCCCGTATCACACATTCATAGGAGCGGAGGTCTTCAGGCGCGGCCATTTCCGTTCGCTCGACAACGGCACGCGAGATCGCACCGGCACCGGTTTCGCCTATCGCACCCACGACCCGTTCGGTTATGTCGTCCTGCACAGCGAATATGTTTGCGGCGGTCAGGTCTCGGTCGTAGGTCTCGGCCCAGAGGTGGGTGCCGTCGCTGGCGTCCAGGAGCTGGGCGATGACGCGGATGTCGTTCTCGGAGCGCCGCACGCTGCCTTCGAGCACGTAGGTGGCGCCAAGCTCTTGGGCGACCGTGCGCACGTCGACATTCTCGCCCTGGTACTGGAACGACGAGTTGCGCGCGATCACCCCGATATCGGGAAAGCGCGCCAGCCGCGTGATGATGTCCTCGGCAATGCCGTCGGCGAAGAACTGGTGCGCCGGGTCCTCGCTCATGCTGTCGAACGGTAGCACGGCAATGACGGGGCGGGAGGGCGGCTCGGGCTCGTCGAACAGGCCTGCCTTGCGCAGACCGTCCTCCAAGAGATCGAGCTGGTCATTCGTCCAGTGATACAGTGTCATATCCTGCCGCATCACCTCTGGATAATCCGGGGCAATCTGTCGTAGCTGATCCAGGGCCTCTCGGGCCTCATCAAGACGCCCCAGTTGCGCCAGCGCCGCGGGTCTCATTACCAGCTTCCACGTGTAGGGGACGTCAATCTTGGCCAACGCCGCCAGCGCATCCTCATATTCGCCGCGATTGAAGTGATAACGGGCCGGCCCCATATGCATCCACCAGACATGGTGGGGGCTCAACTGCTTGGCTCTGTCAAGCAGTGCCAGCCCGCGCTCGCACATGCCGGCGTGGCAGAGGAAAAGACCCGCCGCTCCCACAAGAAAAGAATCGTTTGGGTTGAGTGCGACCACCCGCTCTGCCGCCAATTCCAATTTTCCGAGCTCGCGCCGGAAGAAATGATCCTCGACCATCGCCACCCAGGCCACTTGATTGTTGGGGGTTAGCTCGATGGCTCTTTCCGCGTATTCGCGCGACCGCTCCCAGGCATTCGGTTTCTCAGGAAAGCCGTTGGAATACTCCTCCTGCACCAGCAAAGCGAGCCAGGCCCAAGCGTCGGCGTAATCCGGCTCGGTTTCGATCACGCCCTCCAGGCAGGAGCGGGCGCCAAGGAACATGTCCACGGACCAGGTGAAATAGAATTTCTTGGCTTGCAAAACGCATTCGTAAGAAACCAGGCTCTCCGAGCGCGCACCCGAGCTGTCCTCATAGCGGGCCTGATCGAGAATGCCAAAGGTTCCGGCGAGCGTGGCCACCACTTGTCCGGTGATCTCGTCCTGAATCGCGAAAAGGCTCTCAGCCGTGAGTGGGCGATCGAACTTGTCGCTCCAGACGATCGAGCCGTCTTCGGCGCTCAGCAGTTGGGTCGATATGCGGATCATGTCGTCCGTGCGCTGCACGCTGCCCTTGAGGACAAAGGCGACACCGAGATCACGACCGATGTCCTTGGCGCTCGCCTGGGTTCCCTTGTAGCGGATGGTCGAATCCTTGCCGATCACGAAGAGCGAGCGGAATCGCGAGAGGGCGACCAGGACGTCCTCGGTGATGCCATCGGAGAAATAGTCTTGTTCGGGATTGCCGGAGAGGTTGTCGAACGGCACCACCGCGATCGACGGGCCGGAGGGCAAAGCGAGGATGAGATCCTCGGGCTCGGCGGTCGCCACCTCGGTCGGTGGTGGAGAAGGCTCGGGCGCAGGGTCGCGAAGCTGCCAGAACACCGCGCCCACCAGGATCACCGCAAAGCCCATACCGGCAAGGACAAGGCGGTGGCGCTTGGGTCGTGACGCCACCGGCGCGGCTTCGCCCTCCGCCAGCACCCGGTACGCCCGCACCGGGTTCTTGACGTTCTTGACCTCGTGACTGCCGGCATCGGCAAAGGCGACGTCGAGGCGGTCGCGCAGCGCGCCTTGCACCACGTCGGACACCATGATGGCCCCGGGCTCGGCGAGCCCTTCGAGGCGGGCGGCGATGTTGATGCCGTCGCCGTAGATGCTGCCGTCGGCCTTTTCGTGGATATCGCCGAGGTGGATACCGATGCGAAACGGCATGCGGCGGGCTTCGGCCATACCCTCGTTCAGCGCCGCCAGACCCTCTTGGATCGCCACCGAAGCCCGCACCGCGCCGTTCGTGGTC
>CAZVDW010000677.1:0-2562 GCA_964625645.1 uncultured Rhodospirillaceae bacterium | reverse complement strand
CTCTACGTCGAGGAGCTGACCAAGACTGTGCTGGAAGCCGGTTTTCTAACAGAGGAAGGCGACCGCTACGTCATGGACGGAGCGCTGCCGCCGCTGGCCATTCCGGCGACCCTGCAGGACAGTCTGATGGCGCGCCTCGATGAAATGAGCCCGGTCAAGGAGGTCGCTCAGATCGGTGCCTGCATCGGCCGCGAGTTCCCCTACGACCTGCTCTCGGCGGTCTTCCCCCGTGGCGACAACGAGCTGCAAGACTTACTTATCCAACTCGGCAACTCAGAGCTTGTCTTTCGTCGCGGCAAGCCGCCTGACGCGACCTACTCTTTCAAACACGCCCTGGTCCAGGACGCCGCCTATGAGAGTCTGCTCAAGAGCAAGCGCCAACTGCTGCATGCCGGCATTGCCAAAGCCCTATGCGAAAATTTCCCGGAAATCCTGGAGCATGAGCCGGAGCTCATTGCGCATCACTGCACCAAGGCAGGCTTGTCGGCACAGGCAACCCCCTATTGGCTGCGCGCCGGCAAACGCGCCGTCGAACAGTCGGCCAATGCGGAGGCGATTGCCGATTTCGGCAAAGGGCTGGATCTGTTGCAAGACCTGCCCGACAACGCGGACCGGGCGCAACAAGAGCTGAGCCTGCAAATAGACCTCGTGGCCTGCATGCGCATATTGGACCGATATGACGAGGCGCTGGCAACGCTTGACCGGGCGCAAGTGATCGCCGGCGATCTCGACCGTCTCGGTGACCTCGCATTAATCCACAACTATCGCGGCAATATCTATTTTCCGCTAGGCAAATTCGAGACCTGTCTGGAGCAACATCAATTGGCTGCCGACGTCGCGCGACGGGGCGCGGCGGTCGAGCAGGAAGCCCGGGCGCTCAGCGGCTTGGGCGATGCCTATTATGCCCAAGGACAGATGATAAAGTCGTACGATCATTTCCAAGCCTGTGTCGATTTCTGCCGTCAACATGAGCTTCGGCATATCGAGGCCGGCAACCGCTACATGGTGGCGTGGTTGCGGCAATATTCGAACGACTTCAGCGGTGCTGCCGAGGAGGCGCTCCTGGCCGTCGAGGCAGCCCTGATCGCGGGCGATCGCCGGGCCG
The DNA here is from genome assembly GCA_964625645.1 of uncultured Rhodospirillaceae bacterium. Lineage (GTDB taxonomy): Bacteria > Pseudomonadota > Alphaproteobacteria > UBA7887 > UBA7887 > UBA7887. Next base: position 1,457 of record CAZVDW010000677.1, on the reverse strand, counting down.
AGATCCTGGCGCGCGTGGCTGTCGCCAGTGCGCTGTCAGAGATCGGCGATCTCGCCGGCGCGCGCGCCCAGATCGAGCTCGGATTGGCCGTCGTGGCAACGGTCGGTGCGCTACGCTTCAAGCCACTCTACGGCATTATCGAGAACCGTGTCGGCTTGGCAGAGGGGAAATCCCGGCCACAATTGGCCTCGGCCATGGAGGAGGCTTTTCAGACCGCGCGCGAAACCGGCATCCAGTTCGTCGGCCCGTGGGTATTGAGCTCGCTGGCCCTGGTCAGTGACGATCCCGAGCGCCGCCGCCAAGCGTTGACCGATGCGGAAGAACTGTTCCAGGCGGGCAGCGTCGGGCACAATCTTGCCATCTATCCGGATGCCATCGAGATTTCGCTTGCCGATGCCGAATGGGACGAGGTCGAGCGATATTGCACGGCGCTGGCCGATTACACACGGCAGGAGCCGCTGCCGTTCACCGACTTTCTTATCGCCTACGGCCGCACCCTCGCTGCCTTTGGCCGCGGTCAGCGGGACGAAGCCGACATCGCCGAAATCGAGCGCCTCAGGGACGAAGCCACGCGGGTCGGCTTGAAGCGCGCAATGCCACGGCTTGACCAGGCGCTTGCCGAGGTGACTTCGTCAGCCTGACTTCGGCTTCGAGAAATAGGTCCTCGACACATTCCCCTGCTTTTGCGTCCAGGTGAGATAGCCTTTGTTTTGCATGATATCGATCGCCGGCGCCGGCAGGTATTGGGTTATCAGCTCGACGATCTCACCGCCTGACAGCTTGCTTGCCCGCGCTATGACCGGGTTCAGGGGCATGACGTCCGGGTCGATATCCGCTTCGTTTAGGGATGCAACGATGCGTTCCTTGTCGAACCAGTCGGGTTGCTTGCCGTAATAATCGTCTTCGCGGGCACTGCCGGCGCCAGCGATCGGCGCCTGGCCGACAACCGCACGCAACTGGTTGACCATGTCATCGACGGATATGCGCCCCACCGCGGCGGCTTGGCGCAACGAGGTGATCTTGGCCACGCTTCGCCGCAAAATAGGGTTGCGCAATTTCTTGAACGGCGGTGCCATGCCGATCAGCACGTCCTCCAGCTCGGGATAGTGCTTCAGCAATTCCGCGACCTTGGTCTCAGGCGTGATGGGAAGCGGCTCTGGCATGCTCTCTTCCATGGTAAAGGCCCTTGCCGCCGGACCAAAGACGGCTACGGCAGGAGGTCTGGCGGGCGTAGGCGGGGATTATGGCGATGCCGACGATCCATTCGTTGCCGTCGAACAGCTCGCCAAGCTCGGGAATGCTGACGTCCAGCTGCTGGCCGGAGACACGTCTGATCCCCTCCGGTGCGCTGAGGACCACGTCCACGAGCTGATTGACCCGGTAGATGCGATAGAAGTCCGGATCGACCGCCGAACGCGGCTTTTGCTCCTGCGATTGCGCCATGGGAATATCCCGCT
>CAZVDW010000676.1:0-2757 GCA_964625645.1 uncultured Rhodospirillaceae bacterium | reverse complement strand
GAACGAAAATGACATCAAAGACTCACCCAACGGCGACGATCACGACGCCCAATTCGACCAGCGGACAAAGTGGCCGCTTTGGATCGGAACAGGTGGCCGCTTTCCGTCGGAATCGGTGGCCGTTTTCATCGGAATGCGCACGGTAGCACGAGGTCGGCAAGGCTTTTCAAGTGTTCTGGCTTGCCACCGCTCTGCACATATAGCGAGGCGGCGCTGAGAATGTACTGCTGGCGCAGCTTGATCGTCCTCGGCTTGTAGCGCCTCGGCGGCCGGCGCTCGGCAAAGGGGTCGGCGTCGTGCAGCCAGGCATGATGTGCTTCCACGTCTTTCTCGAAGGAAGCCGGATAGTCCGAGAGTTCGAGACGCGTCCTCGGCTTGTGGTAATCGGGCACGCTCAGGGTCGTGGCGGGCCAGGCGGCGATATCGACAGCGCATTCGTTCCACAGCCGTGTGATGTAGCGGTGAAGGTCACGCACTTGCTTCTCGGTCTTGAAGGCGAGGTACGGCAGGGCCTCGATGAAGCGATCCACGATGCCGTCATCGACGGCACCAGGCGAGATGCCCCATGCCGAACAGATATGCATGAAGCGGGACAGCCCCGAGCGGCGGCGGTGATCGCAGGCGTCATAGAGATCCTGCCAGGCCTCTGACAGCGGGGGATAGCCTGCACCACGTGCCTGACCGATGCCGCAATGCTTGAAGGCCGCGAGCACATCCGACTTGATGTTCGAAAAGCGCTTCTCCTTCATGCCTGCCGTGACGAGATTGACCTGCGCCAGGCCATCGGCGAGGGTCGGCATGAATGCGGGCAGCGTGTCGGGCGGGCGATCGAGCAGTCGACATAGACCCCGCAGCGCCGACAACCAGTCGCGACGACGGCCGGGCGCGAGGCTGTCGTCGGCTTCGATCAACGCCATCACCCCCGCGACGGTCGGAGGGCCGCTGGCGGGTTGAGAGACGGGCGATATCGTGTTCGTGTGCGTCATCGGGGTCGTTCCTTGCCGGTCAGGTGTGGACTCGGGTGGACAGGAGAGGAAACGAGGGTCTATTCGGGAATACTATCAGGAAATATATGGGACGTATGCTGTGGCAGTCTTTTCCCGACGACGGGATAAGACCTTGATATTGCTGGACACGAGGGGACATGACGGGACTCCTGTTTGATGGCCTCAGAACACTCGCCGGCGCACGAGATAATGTGCCAGGTCGCCCTCGGAGACACGGAGCTGGCGGCCGATCCGATAGACCTCGATCTCGCCCTTGCTGATCAGGCGGCGGACGGTCTTGATGGATACGTTGAGGTGCCTGGCGACCTCTTCGATGGTCATCAGGTTCTCAACCCGGCGCTGGCGATCCGTCTTGACGCTCTGGCTCATGACACCGCGCCTACGTCGCCGTCGAGGTGCCGGTGACGAGGATGTGCGACGGCGGTGGTGGCTGCGGGCGCGAGTACGGCATCGGCGGCAGCGGCGCGCAGGCCGTGCCAGCGGTCCAGATCTCGTGTGCGGCACGGCGGCCCAGGAGCCGCGGGATGCGGCGGAGGTGGTGGAGAACATTGGTGTCGTCAGCCATGGCGGGTCCTTTCTCGATGGCGCCTCGGGCGGCCTCGCACGGCCGTCAGGTGCGTTGGAAAGGCCCTGACTACGTGCGGATCCGCTCGTGGCGTGGCACGAATGTCAGCCGTGATCCCGCCTACAAAAAGAGCGTGTACCAGGCACAGAAAAAATGATTACTTGTGAGACACTTCGGGCCTCGGGGGTCGTTCAGCCGTCGGCGGGATCTTGCGGCAGAGGCAAGGCTTCGATGCGACTGATTCGTTCCAGCGCTTCCGGCAATACGAAAGACCAAACTTCCGCTCGTTCCAACGTGAAGCGCCGGTCGCGGCCTGGCCAGGGCAAATCGCAGCCCATATCAGCGAACGCCGTGGCATAGCTCAGAAAGGTCGGTAGCGTTTCTCGAGATCCGGGCCAGATGTCAGCTCGGTCATGCTGTTGACCGTGGATCAAGGCTGCCCACAGGTGCGCCACGGGTCGGTTGGTTCGAAATGCCGCGAGAAGTTTTCGCCGACTGCGGGGAATGTGATCGAGCGGAGGGCGCGTGGACCATTGGCCGTCGGGCTGCTGCCATTGCGGCAGCTGGGCCGCGACCAGCGGGATGGCGCGATTGAGCGTCGCCCGCTCGCCATTGCCGTGCAACTGCAACAGGGTCAGCAGCAGGGCGCCGGCCGGAGCAATATGGCTGGACGCGAATCCCACATCCTCCATGAACGCTTTGGGGATGGTTCCCTGCCGGCGCTTGCGACCGACGCCAGTTTCCCCCTGGATCAAGCCGAGCATGCGCTCTCGCTCGACCCGATCGAAAGGATGGCTCATGACGGCCAGCACCTTGAAGGGGGCCAGCGCGTCCAGCTCTCCGTTTCGATCTCTGAGGTCGAATGACGGCATGGAACTCGTCCTCCCGGGCTATGTCCCGCCGCGGAAACCGCCCGCGATACCCACACACTGAAAGTCGGCCGGTCTTCGCTATCGACCAATCCAGGTCAGCCTGGACCATCTGCGGCAGTTGTGACGCGACTGGAACAGTCTATCCGCCCAGCGGCACGGTGTACGGCTATTTTCGATCCTGGAAGCGCGACGGAATTTGGGCGCGCATTCACCATGCGCTGCTTGTGGCGGTGCGTGAACGGTGTGGCCGCGAAGCCCGCCCGACGGCGGTGATCATCGATAGTCAATCGGTGAAAAGCACCGAAAGCGGCGG
>CAZVDW010000675.1:0-10383 GCA_964625645.1 uncultured Rhodospirillaceae bacterium | reverse complement strand
CTTCCGCGTCCGCCATCTCGTCGAGATAGCGATTGACGATGCCGCGCGCGGGCCGGCCGCTGATGGCGTGTGTCAGGCGCGTCTCGCGGCCTTCGGCGAGCGCCGCGCGATGGCGCGGATTGATATTGGCCTCTGGCGTCGACAGGAAGGCGGTGCCCATCTGCACGCCGGCGGCGCCGAGTGCGAACGAGGCCGCGATGCCGCGGCCGTCGGCGATGCCGCCCGCCGCGATCACCGGCACGCCGACAGCATCCACCACGCGCGGCACCAATGCCATGGTGCCGATCTCGCCGCTCCACAGGGCCCCGGCGAAAGTGCCGCGATGGCCGCCGGCCTCGAAGCCCTGGGCGATGATGGCATCGGCGCCGGCCGCTTCCAGCCACACCGCTTCCTCGACCGTGGTGGCGGAGGAGAGCACGACCGAGCCCGCTGCCTTGAGGGCGCTGACAGCATGTTCATCGGGCAGGCCGAAATGAAAGCTCACCACGCGGGGCGCCAGGGCCAGCACGGCCTCGAGCTTGGCGTCGTCGAAGCCGGGGCCCTCGGGTTTCGCGTGCGGCACCTCGCCGAGCTCGAATTCCGCGTAATAGGGCGCCAGGCGCTCGCGCATGCGCGCCGCCACCGCGTCGTCGATGACAGGGGCCGGGTGGCAGAAGAAATTGAGGTTGATGGCGCCATTGGTGGCCGCGCGCGTCTTGCCCACCTGTTCGCGCAGCTCGTCCGGCGATATCTTGGCGCAGCCGAGCGAGCCGAGGCCGCCGGCATTGGCCACCGCCGCCGCCAGGGCGGGCGTCGCGGCGCTCGCCATCGGCGCCTGGATGATCGGATGGCTGACGCCCAACAGCTCGTTCAGGTCATGGCGCGGCCACATGGCTGGCGCTAATCGTCGACGACGTCGGTATCCATCTGGCCGCTGATGCGGCGGCGGATATGCGACCACGACATGCCGATGGCGAGGATTGTCGCCAGCACGATCAGACCGACCCAACTCATCGCACTGACATTCTCCGTGTCGAGCATGTTGTTATCGATCATCAGCCAGACCAGCACCCCGAAGAAGGCCACGGCAAGGGCCGTGCCGACAGCGCCGATCGAGCGCCATGTGGCGCGCAGAAATACGATGTAGACGATCAACAGGCCCAGGCCGACGAGAATTTTGAGAGGAATGCTGCCGCCCTCATCGAGCGGGGTCACCCAGTGATAGAAGGAACCGGCATATGGATTGAAGGTGCCAAGCACCAACACCATTGCCACCACCCACCGGATCGCGAAGCTGCTAGCGCTGAATCCCCGTACCGCCATGGTCTCGCCCCCTCGATTCAAGATATTCCGAAGCCTAACGCGCAGGCAGCCCTTGGCGCAAGCCGAGCTACGTCGTCTCTCTGTTATGCCAGCGCCACGCCGTGGCCAATATCTCGTCAAGCGACGAGCGCCGCGGGCGCCACGACAGCGCCGAATCCGCCAGCACCCGGTTGGCGATCATGATGGCCGGGTCGCCGGGCCGCGGTGGCGCCTCGCGTGCCGGTACCATCAGGCCGGAAATGCGCTCGATGCCGTGAATCACATCGATCACCGAGTGCCCGACCCCGCTGCCGATATTGGCGATAATCCCCGACTGTCCCGCCAACACCTTGCCGAGCGCCAGCACGTGGGCGTCCGCGACATCGGAAACATGCACGAAATCGCGAATGGCGGTGCCGTCCTGGGTATCGTATGCGGTGCCGTAGACGGGCAGCGAGCCGCGCTCGCCACGGGCCGCCAGGATCGCCGACGGCAACAGGCGCCCGTGATCGCCATTCCTGGTGCCGGCTTCGCCGTCCGGGTCGGCGCCGGCGACGTTGAAGACGCGCAATATCGCCCAGTTGAGCTCATGCGCCTCGGCAAAATCGGGGATTGCCCGCTCGGTCATCAACTGGCTGGTGCCGAAGGGGGTTATGGCGTCGAGCTCCTGGTCCTCGGGCACCGGCAGGCGCTCCGGCATGCCGTAGACCGCGGCAGTGCTGCAAAACACCAGGTTCGTCACCTGCGCTTCGGCCATCGCGCGCAACAGCGTGACGCTGCCGGCGACATTGGTCTCGTAAAAGGCGTCGGGATCGGCCTCGTCGCCACCCTGGAACGCCGCCAGGTGGATGACGGCGCTGGGACGCACGTTGAGAAACGTTTCGGCCAGGCTTTGGCGGTCGGTGATATCGCCGAATTCGAGCGGCCCCCACTTGACCTGGTCGCGGTCGCCGCTGCTCAAATTGTCGAACGCCACCGGCAAATAGCCCGACGCCGCCAACGCCTTGCAGACATGGCTGCCGATATAACCGGCGCCGCCGGTAACCAGGATCGGTCCGCTGTCGTCCATTCGCGCCCCAGGTGCTCTCGCGACATTTGCAGTAAGGACTATGTGGCGCCAGAGCGAATTCTCAAGTCTCGCCGTCACATATCCGCTAATAGCGCCAGGACAGGCTGATGGCGCCGAAGCGGTCGCCGCGCGGCTGGCCTTCGAATTCGCGGCTGCGGAAGACGTGGGTGTAGGTCAGGCGAAAGCTCTCGAAAAGCACTGCCAGGCCGAGCTGGAAGTCGCCCACCAGGCGGCGCTTCCTGACCCGCTGGTCGCGGCCGAAGATGCCACCGTCGAGGAAAATGCTGCGCGCTATATAGCGGACCTCGGCGCCGGCAAAGGCATACCAGCCCCAGCCGTGCTCGCTGTCGAAGACTTGCGAGCCGGGCAGGCTCGGGCGGATGCGCGGCGGGCCGAAGTCGTGCGGCAGGTTCTGGCCCAGGCGAAGGGTGGCACCGGCCGCCGCCATGGTGCGCACATTGCCGAGGCTGGCGCCCAGGGTCGGAATGACGTCGAAGCCCAGCCCGCCGAGCGGCAGGGGCTTGCGCAGGCGCCATTGGCGCTCGAAGGTCAGTGCCAGGCCGGGTTCGTTGCCGACCTGGTGGCGCCAGCCCATCGGCCGCGTCGAGCCGATGCTCTCGTGCACGATGGTCTGCACCTGCTCGGCGGCGGCGCCGGGACCGACCACGCCGAGCGCCAGCTCGATGCTGTCGCGGCGGGTCTCGTTGCTGCTGTGCAGCGATATGGTGCCGTAAAGCCAGCCCGCATAGGGCCGGTCGGACCCATCGAGGCTGCCGCGCGCGATGTCGTCGGGGGTGAATATGAGCTGGCCGGCGCCATAGCCGACGCGGCGGACACCGGCGGCATCGAACAGCGGCACCGCCTCGATCACGGCATCGCCCCAGGCCGGCGCAGCCCCGGCCGGCGAGATCCAGGCGATGCGGGTGCCGTGGGTATAGTGGCGGTCGGTATTGGCCACGCGATCGTTCTCGATCATTGCCGTCAGCGTGCCCAGGCGCTCTTCCGCCGCGGCAGGCAGCGCCGCGGCGAGTGCGAAGACGAGAACCCTCAGATCCATTTCAGGCGGCGCAGCAACCAGACCTCGACCAGGCCCATCAGCACCATGGCGCCGATGGTGGCGGCGAAGGTCCAGGGCGTCTCGCGGCCCGGCATGCCGCCGATGTTCATGCCCAGCAGGCCGGCGATGAAGCTGGGGGGAAGGAACAGCGCAGCGATGACCGTGAGATGATAGGCATGGCGGTTGGTCTGCTCCGCCTGGGCGCTGGCCAGCTCGTCCTGGGTCACCTGTGCCCGCTCGCGCGCGGCGTCGAGGTCCTCGACATAGCGCAGCAGGCGGTCCGCGGTCTCGCGCAAGCGCGCCCGCGACATCGCGTCGACCCAGTCGGGCATATCCTGGGGCAGGCGTTGCGCCACGTCGCGCTGCGGCGCCAGGTAGCGGCGCAGGGAGATCGCCGTCCGCCGCAAGTCGTTGAGGCGGGCGCGCTGTTCCGGGTTCCATTCGCTGAGCACGGCGTCCTCCACGGCATCGACCGCGTCATCGATACCGTCGATCACCGGCGCCATGCGCTCGATCATGCGGTCGGCGAGCGCGGCGATGAATTCCCCGGCATCACGTGGACCGTTGTTCTCGGCGAGTTGCAGGCGCAGGTCGTTGATCGCCGTCACCTGGCGGTGGCGGAGTGTGACGAGGCGGCCGCTCTCGGCCCAGATGCGCAAGCCCACCATATCTTCCGGGTTGGCGCCGGGGTTGAGATTGACCCCGCGCAGCAACAGCAGCACCGTCTCGCCGAGGCGCAGCAGGCGCGGGCGCACTTCCGCCGTCAACAGGGTCTGGCAGGAGACGGCATCGATACCGCTTTCCCGGCGCAGCCAGTCCTGTGCGGCGATGCCGTGGCGGTCGAGGTGCACCCACATCACGCCGTCAGCCGGCTGCCAGGCGCGAATACCGTCCCAGTCCAAAGGGCGGCCGCCGCCGTTGCCGTCCAGGACGAAGGCGCAGACCAGGCCGTCGGTGTCGCTCATGGGGTCTCGCCTCCGTCTTCGCTGGCGCCGAGGCCTTGGGCGTGGGCACCCTCCTGAACCTCGATGAAGATACGGGTGATATCCGCGTGGCGTTCCTTGATAGCGCCTTCGAGGCGTGAAATCAGTTGCTCCACGTCGCCCGCCGGCAGGGCGTTGGGAACGTCGACGCTCATGGTCAGCAGCACGTCGTTCGGCCCCATATGCATGGTCAGCAGCTCGTTGACCGATTGGACTAGCGGCTCCGCCCCGGCCAGCGCATTGATGGAATCGACCACCTCCGGCAGACTGGCCTCACCCATGAGCAGCCCCTTGCACTCATAGGCGAGCATGGCGGCGGTCGCAGCGAGGATGAGGCCGATGACGATCGAGGCGACGCCGTCCAGCACCGGCATTTGCAGGCTGTCGGCAAGGTAGATGCCGATGCCCGCGACCAGCAGACCAAGCACGGCGGCGGTATCCTCGAACAATACCGTGAACACGGCGGGATCCTTGCTCTGTTGCACGGCCTTGAGCCAGCCGACCTTGCCCTTGCTTTGCCTGAACTCGCGAAAAGCCACCCACCAGGCGCCGGCCTCGAAGATCAGGGCGAGCCCGAGCACGATGTAGTTGATGAAGATATTTGTGGCGACATGGGGGTGGCGCACTTTCTCGATGCCCTCGTAGAGTGAGACCCCGGCGCCGAGGCCGAAGATCATCACCGCCACCACGAAGGCATAGAAATATATCTCGCGGCCATAGCCGAACGGATGCTTGTCGTCGGCCGGCTTGGCCGAGCGCTTGAGGCCGTAGAGCAGCAGCACCTGGTTGACGGTGTCGACCAGCGAATGGATCGCTTCGCTGAGCATGGCCGAGCTGCCCGTATAGGCCGAGGCGGCGAACTTGGTGGCCGCGATGAGGCCGTTTCCGGCCATCGCCGCGAGCACCACCTTGCGTGACCCCTGTGCCGCCATCGTCTCATCCCCTTGTCTCGTTTCCGCGCCAAAGAGTAGAGCCTGCGAGGCGGGTTTGGAACCGGTTTGACCGGGCACGGCCAGGCTTGATAGTGTCCGCCGCCGCACCAATCCGGAGGATGCCATGACGCAGAGGCTGCTCGGCGAGCAGGAGGTTGCCGCTTACCACGACCAGGGTTTTCTGGTCGTGGAATCCTTGATTCCCGAGGCCGTGCTGGCCGATATCGAGCGCGACCTCGCCGGGCTCCTCGACGGCGCGCGCGAGCGCAGCGAGAGCGATATGCTCTTCGACCTCGAGGACAGCCATACGCCGGCAGAGCCGCGGGTGCGCCGCATCAAGCAACCGCACCTGCATTGCGGCGCCATCGATGGGCTGCTGCGCAGCCCGTTGATCTCCGATATCGTGGCCCGGCTTGTGGGTCCGAACGTGCGCTTCCAGGGCACCAAGCTCAATTTCAAGAGTGCCGAGTTCGGCGCGCCCGTCGACTGGCATCAGGACTGGGCCTTCTATCCCCACACCAACGCGGACATTCTGGCAGTCGGTGTCATGCTCGACGACATGACCCCCGACAACGGCCCGCTCATGGTCCTACCGGGCAGCCACAAGGGGCCAGCCTACGACCACCACAATGACGATGTGTTCTGTGGTGCCATGGATATGGCAGCCTGCGGCTTCGAGGTGGCGGACGCGGTGGCGGTGCTGGGCCCGCGCGGCTCGATCAGCCTGCACCACGTCATGACGGTGCATGGCTCATCGCTCAACACCTCCGGCGCCGACCGCCGCCTGCTGCTGTTCGAGATGATGGCGGCCGACGCCTGGCCGCTGTTCGGCTCGCCGCACCGCTATGAAGGGTTGGAGGATTTTCGCTCGCGCATCGTCGTCGGCGAGCAGACCCTGGAGCCGCGCCTGGAGCCGGTGCCCGTGCGCATCCCCATGCCGCGCCCGGCCGCTGCCGGCTCGATCTACGATGTGCAGAAAAACATGGCCAGGCGGCAGTTCGCCACCTATGAGGACGCCGTCGAGGCGGCGGAGTAGCGTGATCCAGGCGGTGTGAGCCGCCTGGATCATCAATCACACGGGAACAGTGCCGTCGAACCGCCTACCCGGTCGAGCGGACCGTGGCGAGGAACTGATCCACGGCGCTGCCCAGTTGAGTCGAATGAGAGGTCAGGTCGCCCGATAGCGTCAGCACCTCGGCCGCTGCTTCTCCCGTCTCGCTCGCCGCCCGGTTGACACCGGTTATGTTGCTGGTCACTTCCTGGGTGCCGTTCGCCGCCTCCTGGACATTGCGGGCGATCTCCTGGGTGGCGGCCTGTTGCTCCTCGACAGCGGCGGCAATCGCCGAAGCGATCTCGTCGACCTGCGCGATGGTTTCGCCGATGCCCTGGATCGCCTGCACGGCCTGTCCGGTGGCGGACTGGATGCTGTCGACCTGGCTGGAAATATCCTCGGTCGCCTTGGCGGTTTGGGTGGCCAGATTCTTGACCTCGCTGGCGACCACGGCAAAGCCCTTGCCGGCGTCGCCGGCGCGGGCGGCCTCGATGGTGGCGTTGAGCGCCAGCAGATTGGTCTGCTCGGCGATCTTGCTTATCAGGTTCACGACGTCGCCGATCTGCTGGGCCGCCTCGGCGAGCCCGTCGACCTCCTTGTTGGTGCGCTCGGTCTCGGTCACCGCCTGGCTGGTGATTTGCGATGACTGACCCACCTGGCGGCCAATCTCACTGATCGAGCTTGCCAGCTCTTCGGTGGCGCTGGCCACGGTCTGCACGTTGACGCTGGTCTGCTCCGCCGCGGCTGCGACCGTCACCGCCTGGCTGTTGGTCTCCTCCGCCGTTGCCGACATCGCCTGCGCCGAGCTCTCCATCTGGCCGGCGGCTGAGGATACCGCGGTGAGCACTCCGCCCACGCTATCCTCGAACTGCTTGGCCATCGCGTTCATGCTGTCGCGCTTCTCCTGCTCGGCCCGTTGCTCGGCTTCGGCCCGTTCGTCTCCCAGCCGCTTCACCTCTATGGCGTTCTCCTTGAACACCTGAACCGCGGCGGCCATCTGGCCGATCTCGTCCCGGCGCTCGGCGCCCTCGATCTCGACCTCAAGATCGCCGTCGGCAAGCCTGCCCATTGCCGAGGTCATGGAATTGACCGGATCGACGATGGAACGCGAAGTGAAGAAGGTGATGGCCGCGGCGATGATCAGGCCGCCGACGAGCAGGATCCACTCCAACATCGTGAGCTGCTTGCTGTCCTCGGCCGCCGCCGCCACGTCGTTGGCCAGCAAGGCCTTCTGATTGGCCACCATGCCGCCCGAGCGCGTGCCGTCCTCGCCGATCTCGCCGGACAGGGCTCCCAGCAGCTTGCCGGCCCTGGGCGCGGCCTCCGAAATCAATAGATAGTTGGCATGTTCCATTTGTTGGAGGCACGGATCTCGAACATTCGCGCCGGCAGCGGCGCAAATTCCGCACGTGCCGCGACCAGCTCGTTGAACGATGCTTTCTGTGCGGCATTGAAGAGGCTGGAATTGCGGTTCAGGTCGGCGAAACGCTTTTCGTTGGTCGCCCAGAACTTGTCGAAGAGCCCCTTGAACTTCTCGTCGCCGCTAAGCAGGTAGGCGCGGATGTTGGCCAGGCCCAGGCCCATGGAGCCGCGCACGTCGGCCATCATGCCCAGCAGGGCCTTGCGCTCGGGCGTTGCCGGAAGGTTGGCCTCTGCGTTGATCATGGCGGTAATCGCCGTGATGATCACAGACGCGAGTGGCGCGGCGTCCTCAAAGAGAATCTTGTTGGCGGGATGCTCGTCGGCCGTATAGGCGATGGCCTCGACCTGTGTTTGCGCCACGGCGAATTCGTCGAGGACAGTCTTGAAATCGGTCCATTGCTGGACATTGGCTGGGTTGGTCCAATTGCTCGACAAGAGATCCATCTCGCCGCGCATGTTGGCGATATCGGCCCAGACCGCTGCCCGCTGCGTCTTGAACTTGGCATTGCCGGTCAGCATCCAGCCACGCAAGGACGCCAGCGAGCTGTTGATGGCGTTGACCATGCCGGTGCTGGCGAAAGCCGTCGGTACGCGCAGCCCGATGACGCGGCTGTTGACGCTGTCGATCGCCGAGACCTTCCACAATGTGGTGCCGACGGCGATCGCCAGCACAAGGCAGACCGCGGAAAATCCCAAGATCAGCCGAGTTCGAATGTTTATGGTTAGTCCAGAAGCCTTCGATTCCATGACATGCCTCCCGCAAATCTGTTTCTTGTCGCCGCTGCCGCCGCCAACGCCGTTGCCGGTCGGGTCTCGTCAAGAAGACCGGCAAATCCCGTTCCCGTCGTGCCGAGCCACATCCGAGTCGCCGCGTTCCTACGCGCCGGGTGTCACAGATATAGAGCGATAGTCAGTTGCGGCAAGCGCGGCGCGCTCGTCTCCGCATCGCGCCGAGCGGCCGCATCTGGCGCCACGCCGATGCGCTGTTTCCTGCGTTCGCCAAATAGGCCGGACAGGCGCAAGCCCCGGCTGGATCGAGCAGCCTGCGAAGGCCTGTCCGCTCAGCCCAGCGACTTGCTGGCGATCTCGTAGACGTCCCGCGACAGCCGGGGCGTTGCCAGCACGCGCTCCAGTGCCTTGCGCATCAGCTTTTGATGCTGGGGGGCGAAGCGGCGCCAGCGGCCGAGGGGCTGCAGCAGGCGGGCGGCGACCTGAGGGTTTAGGGGATCGAGCTCAAGGACGCGATCCTCGAGAAAGCGATAGCCGGCACCGTCCGGAGCGTGGAAGCGTAGCGGATTGCCGGCGGCGAAGCGGCCGATCAGGGCGCGCACCGTGTTGGGGTTGGTCAGCGAGAAGGCCGGGTGTGCCATCAGCTCCTCGACCCGCGCGAGGGTTTCCGGCAGGGCGGAGGCCGCTTGCAGGCCAAGCCATTTGTCCATGGCGAGGTCGTTGCCGGCGAAGCGGCGCTCGAAATCGGCGAAGGCGGCATTGCGCTCGGGCCCGCGCCGGTGGCTGAGGATGGCGAGCGGCGCCACGCGGTCCGTCATGTTGTCGGCGCCGTCATATTGCCGCCGCACCAGGTCCCTGTGCGCGGCCTCGGGCGAGACCGCGAGATACCACAGCGCCCGGTTGCGTAGCGCCCGCCGTGCCGCCGAGGTCGCATCGGGACTGTAGGGCGCGTTGGCTTGGTCGGCGTGGTGCAGGGCGGCGAGTTTTGGCGCCAGGCGCTCGGCGATCTCGTGGCGCAGTCTTTCGCGCGCTTCGTAGACCGCTTCGACGTCGATCTGTTCCATCTGGTTGGCGAGGGTGCCCTCGCTCGGCAAGGCCAGGGCTTCGGCCAACAGCGCCGGGTCGAGGGCCGCGTCGTCGATCATGCGCGCGAGCGCATCGAGGAAGGCGGCATGGGGCTCGGGCTCGCGCCTTTCGCGCAACGCCGCAACCATGTCGAGCAATACCTTGCTGGCGAATTGCTGGCTCGCTTCCCAGCGGTTGAACGGGTCGCCGTCGTGCGCCATCAAGAGGCCGCTGTCCTCGGGGCCGTAATAGAGCCTTACGCGAACCGGTGCCGAGAAGCCGCGATTGAGCGATGCGACGGGCGGCTCGTCGATGCCCGTGAAGTGGAAGACCTGATGCTTCCCGGTGATATCCAAGACGCGCGAGGTCTCCGCCGCCGCCGCGGGCTCGCCCTTGAGGCGAAGCGGCAGTGCCTTGCCCTCGCGATCCAGCAGGCCCATCGCCAGGGGGATGTGCAATGCCGGGCCGGGTTCTTCGGCGCTGCCGCCGGTCACGCTCTGGCGGATGGTCAGCTCGTAGCTCTTGTCGTGATGATGGTGGCGGCCCGACACGGCCAGCTCCGGCGTGCCAGCAACGTCGTACCACAGTGCGAATTGGCCGAGGTCGCGCCCACTCGCAGCCGCCATGGCGGCAAGAAAATCGTCGCAGGTCGCCGCCTCGCCATCATGGCGCTCGACGTAAAGGTCCATGCCCTTGCGATAGGCCTCGGCACCCAGCAGGGTGTGCAACATGCGCACCACCTCGGCGCCCTTCTCGTAAACGGTGGCGGTATAGAAATTGTTGATCTCGATATA
>CAZVDW010000674.1:0-5947 GCA_964625645.1 uncultured Rhodospirillaceae bacterium | reverse complement strand
CCCCGTGGCGACCACCGATACGCGGACACGGCCGGCAAGCTGGTCGTCGAACGTCGAGCCGAAGATGATGTTCGCCTCCGGGTCGACCTGATCGCGGATGTGATTGCAGGCCTCGTCGACCTCGAACAGGGTCATGTCGGGCCCGCCGGTGATGTTGACCAGCACGCCGTGGGCGCCCTTCAGCGAGACGTCGTCGAGCAGCGGATTGTTGATCGCCGCCTCGGCCGCGTCGAGCGAGCGCTTGTCGCCCTCGGCCTCGCCGGTGCCCATCATCGCCTTGCCCATTTCCATCATCACCGAGCGCACGTCGGCGTAATCGAGATTGATCAGGCCCGGCATCACCATGAGGTCGGTGACCCCGCGCACGCCGGAATAGAGCACGTCATCGGCCATCTTGAAGGCATCTGAGAAGGTGGTGCTTTCCGTGGCGATGCGGAACAGGTTCTGATTGGGAATCACGATCAGCGTATCGACATGGGCCTGCAGCTCGTCGATGCCCGCTTCGGCGATGCGCATGCGATGCTTGCCCTCGAACAGGAACGGCTTGGTCACCACGCCGACGGTGAGAATGCCGTGCTCGCGGGCGCGCTGGGCGATGATCGGTGCGGCACCCGTACCGGTTCCGCCACCCATGCCGCAGGTGATGAAGGCCATGTTGCTGCCCTGCAAATGGTCTTCGATGCTGTCGAGCGCCTCTTCCGCCGCCTGGCGCCCGACATCCGGGCGGGCGCCGGCGCCGAGGCCCTGGGTCAGCGCGGTGCCGAGCTGGATGCGGCGCTCGGTGAGACCTTGCGACAGGGCTTGCGCATCGGTGTTGGCGACCACGAACTCGACCCCTTCGAGGTGCGAGGTGATCATGTTGTTGACCGCATTGCCGCCGGCGCCGCCGACACCGAAGACGGTGATTCTGGGCTTCAGCTCGTGGGTTGCGGGAACGCTGAGATTGATGGTCATTTTGGTCCCTCCGTGGAGTGTGCGTTGTGCGTTTGTTCGGGGTTCGGTGCGTGTTGTCTCAGAAGTTCTCCCTCAGCCAGTGGCCGATGCGGCCGAGCCCACGAGGGGGATCGCGGGCCAGTTCGCGGTGGCGCTCGGCGTTGGAGGATGACGTTTCGAAAGCGTGTTGCAGCAGGCCGGCGGCGACGGCGAAGGCCGGGCCGCTGGTGGATTCGGCGAGGCCCCGCAGGGCCCGCGGCCGGCCGAGCCGCACCGGGCTGCCGAGCATCTGTCCGGCGAGTCCGGTAATGCCGTTCATCTGGCTGCCGCCACCGGTCAGCGCCACCCGGCAGCCGGCCAGCTCGCCCATGCCAGAGGCGGCGAGGCGGTCGCGCACCAGCTCCAGGGTTTCCTCGACGCGGGGGCGGATAATGTCGATCAAGCGGGCGCGCGGCACCTGGTCGATGCTGCCGCCCGCGACCTCGCCCTCGCCGATGGCGGGAACGTCGAGCAGGCGGCGATCGTCGGCGGCATCGGCGATGACGCTGCCATGCAAGGTCTTGAGGCGCTCGGCGTCGGCCACCGGGGTGGCCAGGCCGCGGGCGATGTCATTGGTGACATGGGCGCCGCCGACGGGCACGCAATCCGCATGCACCAGGCGGTCTCCCTGGAAGACGGCGATCGAGGTCGTGCCGGCACCCAAATCCAGGCAAACCGCGCCGAGCGTGCGCTCGTCCTCGGCCAGCACCGCTTGACCCGCGGCGTAGGCCGACAGCACCAGATCGTCCACATCGAGGTGGCAGCGTGTCAGGCAGGTCGAGAGATTGCGCACCGCGCCGCGGCCGGCGGTCGCCACATGCATGGTCACGGCAAGCCGGTCGCCGAAGAGCCCGCGCGGGTCGCGAATACCGTGCACGCCATCGATGCCATAAGCGACCGGATGAGCGTGCACCACGGTACGCTCGGCCGGCGCGGGCTGGCGTTGCGCCAGATCGTGGATGCGGCGCAGGTCGGCTTCGCCGACGTCGTGGCCACCGATTTCCACCTCGACCGAGAAGCGCCGCGATTGGGGCTGGCCGCAGGACAGATTGATGACCGCGGAGCGAACCGTTTCGCCGGCCATGCTTTCGGCCGCGTGCACCGCCTCGCGCACGGCTTGTTCGGCGGCTGCGAGGTCGATCACCGCGCCGTTGCGCAAGCCACGGCTGACCTTGTGGCCGACCCCCAGGACATGCAGCAGGCCATCGCCCTCGTCCTCGGCGATCAGACAGGCGATCTTTGCCGTGCCCACGTCGAGGGCGACGATCAGGCTGTCGCTGCTAGTGCGCATGGCGCTCTCCTTGCCGTCTGCTCATGCGTCGGACCCCGCGCCAGGGGTGGGGAAAACCGCGTCCTCGGTGGGCCGTACGACGAGCCTGTCGGCATGCCTGAGATCGAGCATGACCAGGGCGCGGTCGAGAATGCGGTCGCGCCGCTGCAGCCGCGCCAGGCGTTGCCAGGCGGCGGCGAGGCCGTGTTCGGGAAGCTTGACCTTGAGCCGGTCGTCGATGTTCAGCGTCCAGCGCCGCCGGCCGACCCAGGTGGCGGCGGTGACGCGTGCCGCCAGTTCCGGCTCGTCGGCCATCACGCTCAGCAGGGCGGGCAGGGCCAGCGGCGCACCATCGCCGACGACCAGCGGCAGGGCGGCAAAGCGCTGCAGGGTGTCGTCGGTCAATACGCTGCCGCGGTCATCCACCAGCACCATGCGCCCCTGATGTTGCCAGAGGGCGAGCGGCCGGCGCTCGACGATGCGCACATAAAGCGTATCCGGCAGGCGGCGCTCGACACTCGCCGCGGCGACCCAGGAAAGCGCTTCGAGGCGCGCGCGTGCGGCGTCGAGGTCGACCACGAGTATGGCGTCCCCCCGCTCGATACCGAGTGCTGCGCGCAGGCGCTCCAGCGAGCCATGGTTGCGCCCGACGACAAAGATCTCCTGTACCGCGAGGCCGGCGTCGACACTGGCCGCCACGGCCCATCCTTGCGCCTCGGTGCCAACCTCTTGCACCAGCCCGCTGCGCCAAAGCTGGGTGCCACCGCCGAGGACCAGGAGAACGGCGGCCAGTGCCGCGAGCTGGCGCAGGCGGCGGCGGTCGAGCCGCAGGCGGCTTTGTTGCGCGGGCTTGCGCGTCTTCGTCTTGGCTTTGCGCGTGGTCTTGCTCTTGCCGGCAGCCGCCTTGCGTGGCCCGGCGCGGCTTACGCGGTCCGCCCGCCTTGCCCTCAAGCCCGGCATAGCGCGTCCTCCACCATCCACTCGACCAGCTCGATGAAGCCGATGCCCGCATGGGCGGCGATCTCGGGAACCAGCGACAGCGGCGTCATGCCTGGCTGCGTATTGATCTCGAGCAGGCGCAGACCCATGCCCTGGCTGCTGTCGTCGTAGCGGAAGTCGGCCCGGCTAACGCCCGCACAGCCAAGCGCCCGATGGGCGCGCTCGGCGATATCGCGGGCGGCGGCGTAGTCGCCTTCCGGCATCGGCGCCGGGATCAGATGCTCGGCGCGGCCTTCGAGATATTTGGCGTCGTAGTCGTAGAAGCCTTCATGGGGACGGATCTCCAGCACGCCAAGCGGCTTGTCGCCCATCACCGCGACGGTGATCTCGCGGCCGGGCACATAGGCCTCGGCCATGACTTCGCCGCCATAAGGCCAGGGCTCGGCATCGAACGGCGGCGGCGCATCATCGTCGACAATCAGGCGCACGCCGACGCTGGAGCCCTCGTCGATCGGCTTGATCACGTAGGGCGGCCGCATGGGATGGCCGGCAAGCGCTTCGTCGCGCGTCACCACGCGGCTGGCGGCCACGGGAATGCCGGCTTCCTGGAACAGGCGCTTGGCGACCGGCTTGTTCATCGCCAGGGCCGAGGCCAACACACCGGAGTGGCTGTAGGGGATATCGATAAGCTCGCAGAGCCCCTGAACACAGCCGTCCTCGCCATATTGGCCGTGCAGGGCATTGAAGATCACGTCCACATAGGGCCGCATCTGCGTCAGCTTGGTGGCGATATCGCGTCCGACATCGATTGCCGTGGCACTGTGGCCGAGGCTCGAAAGCGCCTCGACCACGGCCGCGCCGCTCACCAGCGAAACTTCGCGCTCGGCGGAGAAGCCGCCCATCAACACTGCCACCCGCTGCATCATGGGGCGCCTCCGGCAGGCTTGCCGAGGCGGCGGATCTCCCATTCGAGGGTGACGCCGGTGGCCTCGCGCACGCGCTCGCGCACGGTCTCGCCCAGCGCCTCGAGATCGGCCGCTGTGGCGGCGCCCGTGTTGATCAGGAAATTGCAATGCTTCTGCGAGACCTGGGCGCCACCCCGCGAGAGGCCGCGGCAGCCGGCGCGCTCGATCAGCTCCCAGGCCTTGGCAGCGCCCGGCGGGTTGGCGAAGGTGCTGCCCCCTGTGCGTGCCCGGATCGGCTGGCTGTCTTCGCGCGCCTCGGCGATCTTGCGCATGCGCGCATCGATCGCGTCATAGTCGCCGGGCTCGCCGACAAGTGTCGCCGCGGTACAGATCCAGTCCGCGGGCAGGGCACTGTGGCGGTAGGCGAAGCCGAGCTCGTCGGCCGGCAGCTCGTGCACGATGCCCTTGGCGTCGACCGCTTCGACGCTCGCCACGATATCGGCCAGCTCGCGGCCATAGGCGCCGGCGTTCATGCGCACGGCGCCACCGATGGTGCCGGGCACGCCGATGAGGAACTCGAGGCCGGTCACGCTGGCCTCGCAGGCCATGCGCGCCACCATCTTGTCCGGTGCGCCGGCGCCGGCGCGAACCCTGCCGTCTGCGATCTCGACACTCATGAAACCGCGGCCGAGGCGGATCACCACGCCGTCGATGCCGCCGTCGCGGATGATCACGTTCGAGCAGGTGCCGAGCACGGTTACCGGCGCATCGGTGGGACGCGTGGCAAGGAATGCCGCCAGGTCGTCGCGGTCGGCGGGCTCGAACAGCACTTCGGCCGGGCCGCCGACGCGGAACCAGCTGGCGCGGTGCAGAGGCACGTTCGCGCGCATTTCGCCGCGCACCGCCGGCAGCCTGTCGATCAGCCGCTCCAAAGTCGCCGCCATCATTGGCCACCTCCGACGGCATGGGGTGGCGCTGACAACGCGATCAAGCGGGCCGGCAGCTCGTTCGCCCACTGGCTGATGCTGCCGGCGCCGAGGCAGATCACCAGATCGCCGGCCCTGGCAATGCTTGCGATGGTCTCGGCGAGCCGGGCCTCATCTTCAAGCGTAACGACGGCACGGTGGCCACGGGCGCGCAGGCCGTCGGCCAGGCTGTCCCGGTCGTAGCCTTCGATCGCTGCTTCGCCGGCGGCGAAAACATCGGCGACGACCACCGCATCGGCATCGTTGAAACAGGAGCAGAATTCCTCGAAGAGATCGCGCAGGCGGGTATAACGGTGGGGCTGGACGACGGCGATGACCCGGCCCTCGGCCACTTCGCGCGCGGCGTCGAGCACCGCGGCGATCTCGACCGGGTGGTGGGCATAGTCGTCCACCACGCTGATGCCCGCGGCCGTGCCCACTCGGGTGAAGCGCCGCCGCACGCCCTCGAAGTTCGACAGGGCGGCGCGGATGATGTCCTCGCCGGTGCCCATCTCGGTGGCGATGGCAATCATTGCTAAAGCGTTCTGCACGTTATGAGCGCCCGGCATGCGCAGGACCAGGTTTTGCAGGACCCGGATCCCGCCGTCACCGCGGCGATTGATCGCCACATCGAAGCGCATGCCCTCGGGCACGGCCTGCATATCCGTGGCCCGTATATCGGCCTGGGGGCTGCTGCCGTAGGTGACGATGCGCCGGTCCGGCACGCGGCCGATCATCGCCTGCACTTCCGCATGGTCGATACAGAGCGCGGCGAAGCCGTAGAAGGGGATATTCTCGACGAAGCTCTGGAAGGCCGCGCGCAGGGCATCGAAGTCGCCGTAGAATTCCATATGCTCCGGGTCGATATTGGTGACTACGGCAATGGTTGCCGGCAG
>CAZVDW010000673.1:0-2865 GCA_964625645.1 uncultured Rhodospirillaceae bacterium | reverse complement strand
GTGGGATCACACGGCCACGCCGCGGCGTTCAGCTTTCAGTCGACCAAGAACCTCACGTGCGGCGAGGGCGGCGCCGTGACCACCAACGATGCGGTGCTGGCGGAGGCCATGAAGCGAATGCGCAACCATGGCACGACCAGGGCGCCCGCGGACTTCGTCCATCCCGACCTTGCCTTCGCCGCCGATGGCCAGATCAATCCCTGGTATTACGAAATGCCCGCGCCCGGCTTCAACTTCCGCGCCAGCGACCTGCATTGCGCCTTGGGGCTCAGTCAGCTCGCGAAGCTCGACCGTTTCGTTGCCCGCCGCCGCGCTCTGGCGGCGCGCTACGATTCCATGATCGGCGAGCTGGCGCCCGTCGTGAGGCCGATCTCACGGGTCGAGGGCTGCGACCCGGCCTGGCACCTCTATGTGGCGCTGATCGATTTCCCTGCCACCGGCACGGATCGCGCCGCCGTCATGCGGGCGCTGAAGGCCCGCGGTATCGGCACCATGGTGCATTACCTGCCGGTGCATCGCCAGCCATACTATCGAGATCGCTATGGCGAGGAGTCAATGCCTGGTGCCATGCGCTATTACGAGCGCGCCTTGAGCCTGCCGTTGTTTCCCGACATGCGCGACGATGATGTCGAGCGGGTCCTGGCCGCGCTCGCCGATGTCCTTGGCATCAGGACGGGTTAAGGCCGAGCCGGCGCAGCTGGCGCTCGATCACCACATCCTCGTCGTAAAGCTCACGCGCCCGCCGTAGGCCGGCCGCGCCGAGCGCCTTCCGCAATGCCGCATCCCGTGCCAGGCGATCAAGCGCCGCTGCCAGGGCCACCGCATCGCCGACCGGCACCAGCAGTCCCGTCTCCTCCGGCACGACCTCCTCGCGGCTGCCGCGCACGTCGGTGGCCACCACCGGCAGGCCGGTCATCATGGCTTCGATGATCGAGCGCGGCATGCCTTCGCGGTGCGACGGCAGCGTGAATATGTCGGCGGCCCGCAGCAACCTCTCGACATCGGTTCGCTGACCAAGCATGTGCAGGCGAGGTCCGAGATGGGGGTCATCGCGGGCGCGATCCAAGGCGTCTCCGACATCCTGAGCGTGTTCCGTGGTCAGGCGCTCGCCGACGATCCACAAATGGGCGCCGACGCTGTACATGGCCGTCAAGAGCTCGCGATAGCCTTTTTCCGCCACCAGGCGGCCGACCATGACGACGACAGTGGCCTCGGCCGGGGTGCCGTGCTCTTCGCGAAGCCGCTCTCTTTCGCCGGGCTCCGTCGCGGGATGAAAGCGGGTCACATCGACACCGTTGCCGATCGCCTCGATAACGCCGGAGCGGCATAGCTTGAGACGGCGCGCGGTTTCCGCGTCTTCCTCGGCTTGCGTGAAAAGCACGTCGGTGTAGCGCCCGCCGAGCCGTTCCAGCGCGACATAGGCGCTGCGCTTCCAGGCCGGCATGCGGTCGTGAAAATAAAAGCCATGCGCGGTGTAGACGATCTTCGGCACGCTTTCGTGCCGTGCGGCGATGCGGCCGATCAGCGCCGCCACGGGGGTATGCACATGCACCATGTCGAAGCGCTCGCGCCGCAGCAGGGCGCGCAGGGAGCGGTAGGCGGCCAGGTGTTGCCGTGGCCGCAGCAGGCCGCGCGTGAAAGGCACCGCCTCGACGCGGACGCCTTCGTCGCGCACTTGTGCCGCCAGGGGACCGTCGGCGCAGGCCGCCACCACCTCGTGTCCGGCCGCACCGAGGCCACGGATCAGCGGCATGAGGAAATGGTAGAGCGTGAAATCGACCGCGCAAAGCTGAAGAATTTTCATGGCCGCTCCCCGTGCCGCTCGTACCAGGCCTGGAAAGCGACCAGTGTCCACAAGGCCTCCGAGGTGTCGCGGCGGCCGCTTTTCAGGGCATCGTACCACTTGGCGGGAAGCTGCGGGCGGAACAGGCCCTGGGCGGCCAGGCGGGCCGGATCCATGGCGCGCCGGGTGAGGTCGGCAAGCGGGCCGGTCAGCCAGCCCGCGATCGGCATCTCGAAGCCTTTCTTGGGATGGCCGAAAACACTGGCCGGCAAGCGGTCGGCAAAAGCCTGGCGCAAGGCGATCTTGCCCGCCCGCGCGCCGACCTTGAGCCGGCCCGGCAGGGCGGCGGCGCACTCCACCACGCGGTGGTCGAGAAACGGGCAGCGCACTTCAAGGCCGTTCGCCATGCTCATGCGATCGACCTTGACCAGCATGTCGCCGGGCAGGCCGAGGGCGATATCCGCAGCCAGCATGGCGTTGATCGGGTCTTCGTGAGCGGCTGCGCCGCGCAAATCCGCGATCATGGTTTCGAGCGACGGCGCCTCCGCCGGCATCACCAGAAGCGCATCGAGGGCATCTTCGCCGAGCAGGCGGTTGAGCCCGGCCTGGCGCGCCGATGCCTCCTTGCCGGCATGGGCGAAAAAGCGCCGCAAGCGCCGCGCCGCTTCCAATGCCCGGTGGCTTTTCGATTCCGGCAGGCACGCGGCAAGCGGCTCGATCAGACCCCGGCGCAGCGGACCGGGCAGGCTGCGGTAGAGGCCGGCATAGCGCTCGGCACGGTATTTTCGATAGCCCCCGAACACTTCGTCGGCACCATCTCCGGACAGCGCCACCGTGACCGAGCGCCGTGTCGCCTGTGCCAGGAGGTAGCTTGGCACGGCCGACGAATCGGCAAATGGCTCGTCGAGACCGTCGAAGACGGCGTCGAGCGCCGCCAGGGCCTCCTCGGGTCCGACATTGACTTCGGTGTGGGCGCAGCCGAGATGCTCGGCGACGGCACGCGCCGCAGGCCGCTCCTCGTAATAGGCGGCGGCGCCCGCGAAGCCGACCTTGCGCGCGGCCCCCTCGGCGGAGGCCGCGGC
>CAZVDW010000672.1:0-6638 GCA_964625645.1 uncultured Rhodospirillaceae bacterium | reverse complement strand
GCCTCGGCCGACTTGGCTTCGGCGATCTCGAGCAAGGCCGGCGGCTCGACCTGGAAACGCTCCTGGATGTGCTCGGCCTCGACCTCGCCGAGCGAGCGCGCCTGGTCCCGCGCGCCTTCGCTGCGCACGCGCGCCTCGCGGGCCGCGGCCATGGCTTCGTTGGCGGCCTTGAGCGTGGCATCGGCCTCGCGCAGCGCGGTCTCGGCCGCGGCCAGGCGATCGCCGGCAGCGCGACGCGCGGTTGCCGCCACATCGATGCGCTCGCCGATGGCATTGCGCCGCGCGGTCAGCCGTGCCGGCTCCTCTTGCAGCCCTTGCAGGCGTTCGGCGGCAGCGGCCCGGCGCTCCTCCAGCGAGGCGATCTGCTCGCTCGAGGCCGCGGCGCGGCGGCGCCAGGCCTCGCGGTCCGCGGCGATCGCCGCCAGGCGCTCGGCCCGCGCTTCCGCCGCGCGCACCAGGCGCTCATGCGCCCTGGCGCATTCATCCACCGTGACCCGCTGCGCGGCCAGGCGCTGGCGCAGCGCCTCGAGCGGCGTGCGCAGGTTGTCGAGGGGCTCGGCCTCGGCCTGCTCGGTGCGGCAGGCCCGCAGCGCCTGTGCCGTGTCGTCGCGATCGCTGGTCAGGCGCGCCGCGGCCTCGACCAGGGCGGCATCGCGCGAGCGATCCTCGGCCACCGCATCATTGGCCTTGGCATGGGCGCTGCGCGCAGCCTCGAGACGGTTGTCGGCCTCGCGCGCAGCGGTGCGCGCAGCACTCTCGCCGGCGCGCGCAGCCTCGTAAGCCGCCTGGGTCTCGCCAAGGGTCTGGGCTGCCGTGTCGACCGCCGCCGTGGCGCGTTCCTCGCGCTCCTCCAGCGCCGGCACGTCGGCGAGCAACGATTCCAGATGCTGGCGACGGCGCAGGCGGGCGGCGGCACCGGCGTGGGAATCGGCGGCGCTGGTGAAGCCGTCCCAGCGCCACAGGTCACCGTCGCGGCTGACCAGCCGCTGGCCTTGCGCCAGCTCGCCTTGCAGACGGGCGCCGTCTGCGGCAGCGACCAGCCCGACCTGGGCGAAGCGCGGCTCGAGCGCCGCCGGGGCTTCGAGGAAGTCGGCCAGCGGCTCGGCGCCGGCGGGCAGGGCCGGGCCGGCGGGCCGGCTGCCGAGATCGTGCCAATGGGCGGCGGCGGCCGCATCGGTCGACGCCATGAGGTCGTCTCCGAGCGCCGCCCCGAGCGCCAATTCCAAGCCCTCGAGGACGGCAATGCCGTCGATCAGCGGCTTGCCCGTACCGCCGCTGTCATGATCGAGGGCAGCGACCAAGGCATCGGCTTCGGAGGCCGTGCGCTGGCGCGCCATCTCGGCCTCGCGCAAGGCCTCGCGTGCGCTGCGCTCGGTGGCCTCGGCGGCCGCGCGGCCGCTCTCGGCGGCAGCAAGGCGCTGCTGGCTCTCCTCCAAGGCGGTGTGGGCGGCGGCGACTTGCTCACGGGCCGCGGCAAGTGCCGTCCCGGCCTCGCCAAGCGCCGTGGCATCGCCAAGCCGGGCGGCGATGGCGGCCCGTTGTGCCGCGACGTCCTGGTTCTGGGAATCGAGCGAGGCGAGACGGGTCTCGAGCTCGTCCTGGCGGCGGGCGAGGCCGGCGTGGCGCACTTCGGCCGCCGCCAGCGCCGCGGTACGCTCGGCAAGCTCGCCATCGATGGTCTCCAGCGTCGCCCGCTCCCGCTCCAGGCTCGCGCCAGCCTTTTCCTGTTCGCCGCTGGCGCCCGCGGTATCCCGCTCGAGGCCGGCGCCTTCCTCGCCAAGCTCGCGCAACGCGCTTTCGGCTTCCGCCGCCAGCGTGCCTTCGCGGGCCAGGTCGCGGGCCAGGGTTTCGAGCTGCGCCTGGCACTCGGCCGTGGCGGCGGCGAGGCGGCGCTCCTCGTCGGCGATTGCCTCGCCTTCGATCTCCAAGCGGTGCAACGCGGCGCCCGCCTCGGCCTCGATGCGGCGCAATTCCGGCAAGCCTTCCGCGATACCGGCCTGCAGCGTGGTCGCTGCGGCCGCGACGCGCGTGGTCTCGGCCACGTTTCGTTCGACCTCGGCCATGGCCGCCTCGGCTGCGGCGAGGTCGTCGCGCGCCTCCTGCCAGCGGCGATAGAACAGGGCCGCCTCGGCCTTGCGCAAACGCCCGCTCAAGGAGCGGTAGCGCGCCGCCTGACGGGACTGGCGCTTGAGCGCCTGCATTTGCGATTCGAACGCCGCGATGACATCCTCGAGGCGGTCGAGATTGGTCTCCGCGGCGCGCAGCCGCAGCTCCGCCTCGTGACGCCGTGTGTGGAGGCCGGTAATGCCCGCCGCCTCTTCCAGCAGATGCCGCCGCTGGGTCGGCTTGGCGCTGATGAGCTGGCCGATCTGGCCCTGGCTGACCAGGGCCGTCGAGCGGGCGCCGCTGGCGGCGTCGGCGAACAGGATCTGCACATCGCGGGCGCGCACCTCGCGGCCATTGATACGATAGTTGGAGCCCGAGCCGCGCTCGATGCGGCGCGAGATCTCGAGCTCGGGATGCTCGTTATAGGCGGCCGGCGCGTCGCGCTCGCCATTGTCGAGCACCAACGACACCTCGGCCAGATTGCGCGCCGGGCGCTCGGCGGTGCCGGCGAAGATGACGTCGTCCATCTCGCCGCCGCGAACCTGCTTGGCGGAGGTCTCGCCCATGACCCAGCGCAGCGCCTCGACCAGGTTGGACTTGCCACAGCCGTTGGGCCCGACAATGCCGGTCAGCCCAGGCTCGATGGCCAGGTCAGTGGGTTCGACGAAGGATTTGAAGCCGACGAGCTTCAGGCGCGTGAATTGCAAGGCTTGTCCGCCGCGTGACTACATGGACAAAGTATAGAAACCCGGCGAGCGCCGGACAACAGCGCCGACCTCAGCTGCCGGCCGCCTCGATCATCCGGGCGAGGTCCGCTTCGCTCGGAACGCCGGCGATGGTCTCGCCATCGATGACCAGGCTCGGGGTCGATTCGACCTTGTGCTCCGAGACGCCGGTCTGGCGCGATTGCAGCACCGCCATCTGCACCGACTGATTCGCCATGCACAGGTCGAACTCGTTGCTACCCATGCCGGCCTGCTTGGCGAGCTTCTTCAAGCGCTCGCCGGCATCCTCGAAGAAGGCCCAGCTCTCCTGCTGACGGAACAACAGGTCGAGAAAGGCGAAATAGCGCTCGGGCCCCGCGCAATGGGCCGCCATGGCGCCCCACAGGGCGGGCGCGTTGAGCGGAAAGTCGCGGAACTCGAGGCGCACCTTGCCGGTGTCGATATAGGTTTCCTTGAGCCAGGGCAGACGCTGGGTATGGAAGTTGGCGCAGTGCGGGCAGCTCATCGAGGCGTATTCGACGATCGTTACCGGTGCGTCCGCATCGCCGATCGATTTGAAGCTGGTGTCGATCTCGCCGGCGACCGCCGGCGAGCCGGCAACGGCGAAAAGGGCGAGGGCGGCGAGAACAACGGCGTGGCGCATGACAAGTCTCCCATGGATCGTTCTTGTCGGCATAGATGGGGGCAATCGAGCCTTCGCGCAAGCGAATCAGTCGCGCGCCGCCACCTCGGCGCCGAGCCGCAGCAAGGCATCGCGCAAGGCTTCGTCCTCGATATCGGCCAGGGATTCGCCGAGTGCCGGCGGCACGGCCGGGGTTTCGCGCCGCTTCGCCACCGCCTCGGCCGCCGGCAAGGGCGCCTGGCGAAAGCGCAAGCGGGTGACCGCGCGGAAGCCGAAATAGCTGGCGATTCGCTCGAGCATCTGCGGCTCGAGATGCTGCAAGGCCAGCGCCACGCTGCCGGAAGCGCGAATCGTCAGCACGCCGGCGGCGGAAAGCCGCTCGGGCACGCAGCGCTCGGCCAGCGCATCGCCGACGATCGCCTGCCAGTCCGTCAGCACGGCGGCGCGGTGAAAGCCACGCTGGGCGAAGGCGGCCTTGGTCAGCCCCGGCACCAGCCGCGCGGCCGTGCGCATGCCGGCCCTCTTCTTCTTCGCAGCGCTCATGCTCTACCCTGCCGCATCATGCCGGACCTCCGCCGATGTTAACGCGAAACGCGCCGACGAGCACCGCCTTGCTGGCCTGGTACGACCGCGAGCGCCGCGACCTGCCCTGGCGGGCGGCGCCCGGCGAGCGCGCCGATCCCTACCGGGTCTGGCTCAGCGAGGTGATGCTACAGCAAACCACGGTGGCCGCCGTCATGCCCTATTACAGCGCCTTCCTGGCGCGCTGGCCCGAGATCGGCGCCCTGGCGGCAGCGCCGTTGGAGGCCGTGCTCGAAGCCTGGGCGGGGCTTGGCTATTACGCCCGCGCGCGCAATCTGCACGCCTGCGCGCAAGCCGTGGCGGCGGAGCATGGCGGCCGCTTCCCCGACAGCGAATCGGACTTGCGGGCGCTGCCCGGCATCGGCGCCTACACCGCCGCCGCCATTGCCGCCATCGCCTTCGAGCGTGCGGCGGTGGTGATGGATGGCAATGTCGAGCGTGTCATGGCGCGGCTGTTCGCGGTCGAGGAGCCGCTGCCGGCGGCGAAGCCCGTCTTGCGCGCCCATGCGGCTGCGCTCAGCCCCGAGCGGCGGCCCGGCGACCATGCCCAGGCGGTGATGGATCTTGGCGCCACGCTTTGCGCCCGTGGCCGGCCACGCTGCGAGGCCTGCCCCTGGGCCGACGCCTGCCGCGGTCACGCGCTGGGCATCGCCGCGACCTTGCCGAAGCGCACGCCACGCAAAGCCAAGCCGCTGCGCCGCGGCATCGCCTTCTGGATCAGCCGCGCCGACGGTGCCGTGCTGCTGGCGCGGCGGCCGCCGCAAGGCCTGCTCGGCGGCATGATCGAAGTGCCGTCTACGGAATGGCGCGAAACGGCGCCAGCCCCGGGGAGCGCCGTCGCGCAGGCGCCGATAGCGGCGCAAGACTGGCAGCTGCTGCCCGGCCTGGTGCGCCACACCTTTACGCATTTCGAGTTGGAGCTGGCCGTGCTGACGGCAAAGGCTGCGGGAAATGGCGACGGTCTGTGGCGCGATCCCTGGCGGCTCGACGGCGAGGCCTTACCGAGTGTGATGCGGAAAATCGTCGCCCACGCGCTGGAAAATCTCA
Organism: uncultured Rhodospirillaceae bacterium; assembly: GCA_964625645.1. Taxonomy (GTDB): domain Bacteria; phylum Pseudomonadota; class Alphaproteobacteria; order UBA7887; family UBA7887; genus UBA7887. The sequence goes on along the minus strand of CAZVDW010000672.1, from coordinate 1,556 downwards.
GCCGGCCGCCATCTGCGCCCTGACCTGCTGGCGCAACAGGTCGACCGGCACCAATTCGCCCTTGGCCTCGACGAACCAGAAGGCCCAGCCATTGCACGCCGGCGCACCCTGCAATTCGGCCGCGACGCGGTGGATCGAGCCGGAGACACCGTCGGCGACCAGCGAGCCGTCGGCGCGCACCCGCGCCGAATGGCGCCGCTTGGCATCGGTCAGCACCGCCCCCGGCGCGATCAGGCCGCGCTCGACAAGGCTGCCGAAAGGCACCCGCGGCAATGAGCGCTTGGACGGTGTCACCGCCGTGGCGATATCCCGGCCCGGCTCGACAGCGCGCAGGCGATCCGCCGCCAGGGCAAAGTAGTCGGCGCGGCCTTCGATGCCGAGATAGCGCCTGCCCAAGCGCTTGGCGACAGCGCCGGTGGTGCCGCTGCCGAAGAAGGGATCGACCACCAGGTCGCCGGGATTGGTCGAGGCCAGCACCACCCGGTGCAACAGCGCTTCCGGCTTTTGCGTCGGGTGCGCCTTCTTGCCGTCGCTCTTCAGCCGCTCATGGCCCGAGCAGATCGGCAGCAGCCAGTCCGAGCGCATTTGCGTTTCGTCGTTGAGCGCCTTCATGGCGTCGTAATTGAAGGTATAGCGCTTCTGATCCTGGCTCTTGGCGCACCAGATCAGGGTCTCGTGGGCATTGGTGAAACGCTTGCCGCGGAAATTCGGCATCGGGTTCGCCTTGCGCCAAACCACGTCGTTGAGCATCCAGAACCCCATATCCTGCAGCGCCGTGCCGATGCGGAAGATGTTGTGGTAGCTGCCAATCACCCACAGCGTGCCGTCATCGGCAAGCAAATGCCGTGCAGCCTCCAGCCAATCGCGCGTGAAGGCGTCGTAGGCGGCGAAATCGTCGAAGCGGTCCCAGGCCTCGTCGACGCCGTCGACGCGGGAGTTGTTGGGCCGGTGCAATTCCTGCTTGAGCTGCAAATTGTAGGGCGGATCGGCAAAGACCATATTCGCCGAGCCCGCCGGCATGGCGCGCATATGGGCAATGCAATCGCCCTGCACCAGCTGGCCGAACGGCGCGTCGTCGAACACGGTTTTGATCTTGGTTTCCGCCACGGCGGCCCCTCCGACTCGCCCCCAAGGCGAGACTCGACTCGCAATAAAGCCCGTATCCTGTTGAATCGCAACAAGATATTTAGATCAAGTTAATTTTGAGCCAAGCGGACCGGCGCGAAGCTGCGGCGATGGTGCGGGCACGGGCCATGCCGTTTCAACGCCGAAAGATGGGCCGGCGCGGGGTATCCGGCGTTGCTATCCCAACCATATGCCGGGTAGCGATGATGCAGGGCATGCATGGCCCTATCGCGCGTGACCTTGGCAATGATGGAGGCGGCAGCGATGGAAAGCGAGCGCCCGTCGCCCTTGACCACGGTCTCCACACGGCAGGGCAGATCCGGGGCCCGATTGCCGTCGACCAGGGCGCAAGCCGGCGTTCGGGGCAGCGCGAGAACGGCGCGCCGCATGGCCAGCATGGTGGCGCCAAGAATGTTCAAACGCTCTATCTC
>CAZVDW010000671.1:0-8034 GCA_964625645.1 uncultured Rhodospirillaceae bacterium | reverse complement strand
GGCGCAGGAACTCCCGCGTCTCGCTTTCGCCGATGTCGAAGCCGATGACGTCGACCTTGATCTCCAGCCCGGAATCGAGCAGCGATTGCACGACGGTCGGCGGATAGAGCGGATCGTCGGGCTCGGCGTTGCAAGTTTCCTTGCCGTCGGTGACAAGGATCACCACCTTGCGGCCCTCGCTGCCCGCGAAATCCTCGACCAGCGCCGCCAGCGAGCGGCCGATCGGCGTGTGGCCCTTGGGCGCGATGGCGTCGATGGCGCCGAGCAGGCGCTCGCGGTCGAGCTGCCCGAACGGAACCACCAGTTCGCTGTCCGTGCAACTTCTTGCCTTCGGCTCCTGCGGCAAGCGATGGCCGTAGACACGCAAGCCGACACGGGTCTGCTCCGGCAACTGACCGATCAGCGCCCGCATGGTTTGCTTGGCAACACGCATCTTGCGCTCGCCCTGGCCATCGCGGCCGCGCATGGAGCCCGAGGCATCGAGGATAAGCGCGATCTGCGACGGCACCGCGACGCCGCCGACGCTCTCGCCGACCTCGCTCACGCTCAGGCCCCCCTCGCCCGCGGGCACGCTTGCCACGATCCGGTAGTGGCTGACCTTGCGCAAGGCATTTCCGATTTGCGCCGTCACCTCGTTGATGGCTGCGCCCGATGGCGCCTCGTAATAGGCGCCGCCCGAGGCATCGGCCCAGGAGCGCAAGAGCTGTCGCCCGTTCATGCCGTCAAGGCGGCCATCGAGGGCACCGCCATAGCCGATGGCATAGACGCGCACGTCACTTCCCAGCAGCTTGGCCCAGAGCGCTTCAAGGGCAGCGCTGCTGTTGCCGCTGTCCTCGCCGTCGGTGACGATAAGGATGGCACGAAGGCCGCGGCGCTCGTTGAGATTGTCCATGCTCTCGTTCATGGCGCCGTAGAGCCCGGTGCCGTTGCAGCCGGCGAATAGCTGCCAGGCGGCCTCGCGCAGCTCGTCCTTGTCCTGGCTCATCTCGGCCGCCACGGTCAGGTAGCTGCAGAACCCGACCATCGAGACATATTCGTAAGGCGTCGATTGCTCGGCAAAGGCCAGCAGAGACTTGGTGATGTCGCCGCGCACGGAATCGGTCGAGCCGCTGAGATCGGAGAGCACGACGATCGAGCTCAGCGGGCGCGAGACCTTGAGATAGTAGACGCCTTGCGGCACCTGCCAGGTCAGCCGCGCCTCGCCTTGGCCGCGGTCATAAAGGGGCTGCTCATCGATCAGCACGCCATTCTCGTCGAGCAGCTCGAGCCCGATATTGAGCACCGGCGATTCCTCGACGGTGACGTTAAGGCCGGACAAGTCGGCGTCGCGCGTATCGACACGATAGATGTCGACGTCGTCGGCCGGATCGATGTGACCCTCGATGGGCCTGGCCAGGGGCAGCGCCGTGGCATGGCCAAGCTCACCATTGGGCTCGATCTCGGCGCGCTCGGCAAGGTGCCCGCTGCCAACCTCGCTCGCCTCCCCAGCCTCGGCATCGCCGGGCGCGCCGGTAAGGATGGTGCCTAACCCCCGACCCTGCACTTCCGGCATGCCGACCTCGCCGAGCTCGAAGCCGTATCCGGAGCCGCCGTGATTTTCCAGCAGGCTCAGCTTGACGTAGCGCGCCGTGGTCTCGGGAAAGCGGAAGACCTGGTCGCGCAGCTCGGGCGTCAGCTCGTATTCGCCGACCAGGCGCCAGCCGTCTACCGGGCTCTCGTCAGACAGATAGAGCTTGAAGCGCTTGAGCCAGCCGCCACTGTCGCGGCCCTCGACACTGGGCGTGATGACAATGCGATCGACGGTCGCCGAGAGGTGGCGGTGAAAGCCGAAAACCAGATCGACCGGCGGCGCCTGGTCGAGCGCCCAGACCCCGGCCTCGGTGCCACCGTCGATCAGGCCTTCGCGGTGCCAGCCATTCTGGATCACGATATGGCCGCCGAAGCGGCGGTCGAGCAGGTCCACCTCTCGGTCGACCAGAATAGTGGCATAGCCCGGCTGCACCGCCTCCAGCACCTCGATCTCGCCGAGCGCCACTTGGCCGCCGCCATGGTTGGCGAGCACACGCAGCTTGACGAAGCGCGCCACCACGGGCGGGAACGAGAACACCTGGCGCCGCATGTCCATGTCGACGACGAAGACCCCGAGCGAGGTGAAATCGGCCGTCGCGCTGGTCTCCGAGACCAGCACCTCGATGCGCCGGGCGATGACGCTGTAGGGGCGGAACGTGTTGAAGCCGGCATAGGGATGGATGGCGACGCCGCCGATCAGGGCCGAGCGATTGCGGTGGAAAGCGAGCACGAATTCCTTCGGCATGACGGCGTCGGGGCTGTACCAGCCCCAATCCGTGACGTTGCCGTCGATCAGGGTTTCCGCCGAAAAATCCGACTCGGTCTCGCTTGCCGAAACCAGCGTGCCGCCGAGCGCGGCGCGGGCGATGTTGTAGCCGAGCGCCGCACTCTCCACGCCAAACGGCAGGATCGATTCGCCGGGGTTCTCGACGCGCTCCAAGACGGCAATCTCGGCCAGGGCGAAGCCGTTGGGTGGCGCGTAGCTGCCTTCGAAGGTCAGCCGCACGCGGTCGGCCAGGACCGGCGCGAAAGAAACCTGCTGCCAATGCCCGCCGGCGAATGTGCCGTAGCGGCCGAGCTCGGCCCAGGCGCCATCGGGGCTGCGCGCGGCCACGGCAACCGTGCGCGGGGCAAAGCGGCCATAGCTCGATGGATCGGCGCGCAAGGCAATGGCATCGATGGTCGTGGCGAGGTCGTCGCGAAACGCCACCACCACATGCTGCGGTCCGACCGGCATGCCCGGATACCAGCTTGCCGTATCGGCGACGTTCTCGATCAAGCTCTCGGCCGTGCGCCAGCCGGGGCCTTGGGCACTGGTCTCGACGATGCGCCCGCCATTGATCGCCGCGGCAACATCATGGCCGCGGCGCAAGGTCGCATCGTTGACGGCAACGGCGGTGCCGTGCAGCGGCGCCGGATCGCGCGTGAAAGCCTCGAGCTCCAAGGCCGTGAAATGGCTGCCGAGGGTGTGCTCGACCGGCACGATCCTGAGCCCGCGCAGGCTTTGCGGCGCTATCGGGATCTCCTGGACGCCGCGATAGGGCCGGTCGCTGCGATCGGCAAGCAGCTGCCAGCTTTCGCCGTCTACGCTGCCTTCCAAGAGAAATTTGTAGAAGCCGTTGTTCGGCTGGGGATAGGTGATGCGAACATGTTCGATGGTGTAGGGGCGGGCGAAAATCACGGTCAGCGGCGCTTCCTCCCCCATCGGCCCATAGGCGCCACCGCCGATGATGGTGTCGCCGTCGATGAGACGCGGCGCGCTGTTGCTGTAACCGCCATGCGCCTCGTTGCCGAAAGGATAGGGCGCGATGTTCAGCAGGCCGTCATGCGCCACATCGTCCGGCACCACCTCAGGCCGGTCGGCGGGCGGCACCACGGTGAAGCCGATGGCGGCCACTTCCGGGCCTTCCCTGTTGTCAGCCAACAGCCGCAGCTCGTATGCCCCCGGCTCTGCGGGCGCGCTGAACTGGAGGATGCCCTGGAGGTAGCCGCCGAGATATTCATAGGTGATGAAGTGCTGGTCGGCGACGACCGAATTGCCGTGCGGCGCCGCGGCCGGCATCACGCCGACCCAGGCGCCATCCGCCGCTTCCCGCACCGTATAGGCCAGCACCATCGGCCAGCCGGGCTCGAAGGTCGCGCGCGCCAGGGACAGCTCAACCCCGCGCGCAGCATCGCGCACGAACTGCTGCTGATTCTCAGGCCCGCCGGTCACCAGCGCATCGCCTTCGGCCGGGAACACGGGCAACGGCGCTGGTGGCGGCGCCTCGATCGCAGTGGCAACCAAGGGCAACTCGATCACGGGCGCGACGATGCCGACCTGCAGGACCAGACTTTCCGGCGCTACCACCGCCGGCACGGCAAAGCTCACGCTGCCGCGGCGGCGCAGCGACTGCCACAAGGTGCCGCCGGTCAATTCACGCGGCAGCCCGGCCTCGGCCACCGCATACACCCGTCCATCGTCACCGACGAGCACAATCTGATCGGCCGGCCGCAACACTGCCACCTGGCGCGGGTCGTCGCCGAGCAGGGTCAGCGCCAGGTCGACGCTTAGCAGGCCCGCGCTGCGCGCGAACCCGAACAGCGCCACCTCCAGGCCGGCATTGCCCTGCCGCGCCAAGGGCTCCATGGGCGTCGGGGCATCGCCCGCGAAGGGTAGCGTCAACAGGCCATCCGGCGTGGCATATGCCAGCGCCAGGGAGGCGCCCGCCTCAGGCAGCGTGAAGAGCAATTCGCCTTCCATCGGCAAGCCGGCCAGGAACCTCAGCGGCATAGCGAAATGCGGGCTCAGGCGGGCGCTTGCCAAGTGCACATAGTCGCCGTTCTCGACCAGCACAATTTCTTCGTCGAGGCGCAGACGCAATGGCGACAACGGGTCGAGGTTGGCGAATGCGACCCTTACGGCGAGACCGTCGTCGAGCCGGCGGCTGTCGAGGATGGCCATCTCGATGTCACCGCGGCTCAGCGGGCCGGCAACCGTCGGCTCGGCCGCGCCGCTGCCGAGCGCCACCGTCACGGTACCCATATTGGTCCCCGCCATGGCCAGGCTGGCACGGTCGATTGCGCCCTCGGGCAACACGAAGACGGCATCGAAAGGCCGCGCTTCGCCCGACTCCAGCACTACCTCGCCCCACAATGGCGATGGCGAGTCGGCGCTCAGCGGGCTCAAAGCGCCGTAACCGCCGGGGTAGTGAAGAACGAAGCCGTCCATCGCCTCGGGGAAGCGAAGACCGGTTTCGCGCGACAGGTTTACCAGACGACCGACGACGACGACGAAAAGCGAGCCGGCGGGGGGCGCTTCGCCGAGATATGACTGGCGCAGGTCGTAGCTTTCGATCTCGAGGCGCAGATTCCCGGCCTCGACCGCCCTGTCCAGCGATACCGGCCCCGGTGCGGCCAGGGCCACGCTAAGCCCGTCCAGGACAAGCGACAGAGCGCCGCGATTGCGCGGGACGGCGAAGACCAGCCTGCCGGCCAGCGCCTGGCCGGGCACGATATCCTGCTCACGCCACAGCGTGCCGTCGACCGCCTCGCCGCGTTGATCGGCGAAATAAGGAAACTCACCATCTTCGTAAAGGGTCAGCCGGCGCGCCAGAACCCCCGCGGCAAACGCTGCCGAGTCGCGATTGACCAGCCTGATATCGAGGCTGAGGAATTCCCAGCCTACCGGCGCGGGCGCCTCGCCGAGCGACTCGGCGACGCCTTGCGCGGTTACCGTCAGCGTCCGCTCACCGCCGTCCTGACCCCAGGCCGGCAGCGCCAGCAACGCCAGGGCAATGCCGATCCAGGCCAGCCAACGCATCCGCTTACGGCATGTTGGCGGCGACGGCACAGACGGTGACACCGCCGAGCCCGGCGCCGAAACCGCAGGTCGTGGTGGCGGCGATCCAGCCAAGCGGGCCGGCCAGATAGGCGAGCTCCAGGCAGATCCCGGTAATCAGCCCGCACAAGCCGCAGGCGGCCAGGCCCGCCCCGCCCTGGCTGCTGTTGATGCTGTTGCAACCGACGAAGCCGCCCATGAAGCCGAAAAGCGCCGGCCAGAACACGATCGCCATGGCCGCGACCAGGTCGAAATATTCCAGCACTCCGCCGGTGCCGCTTTCGAGCACGCCCATGGTGGCGCCGCTGGCAGGATCGATGCGCCACCAGGCCATGGTCTCGCGATCGTTGAGGCGCGGCGCCCGCGACGGCGCCACCACCACATAGCCGGCAGCGACGGTCTCGGCGATACGCTGGCGCACGTCCGGCCTCAGCGCGGCAGCGGCAAGCGCCTGGCTGTCGCCCGGGCCCAGGGTCAGCAAGGGAATGCCCTGGTCGAGCGCGGCGGCAATGATGTTGGTGGCGCCGGCCGCGCCGGCACGCTCGCAATCCGGGCATTCCACCGCCATCATCCAATCCAGCATCTGGCGCTCCAGCGAGGCGATGGCGGTGCCATAGCGACGCTGGAACGCCGCCGCCTCGCCATTGACGCTCATCGTCGCCTCGACGATGTCGATGCCGCGGCGGAAGATGTCGGCGCCGGCCTCGTCGCGGGCGAACTCCTGCTGGCCGACGACGATACCGGCGATGCCCTGATAGGCGCGCTGGTCGCCAGCCGCGCCGCGCGCCATCTCCTGCTGCAGCAACAGATAGGTCAATAGTCGGTTGGGATAGCTGGCGGTCGAGGCCAGAGTGGCGTTGTCGAGCGCCGGCAAGCCGTGCTGGCTGTCGACCAACGCCGATAGCATGGGCCGATTGGCCAGAAACACCGACAGCATCTTGTCGATAGCGAAACCCTCGTCAATCGGCCCGCCGCTGACCAGTACCTCATAGATCGAGGCAAGCGCCGCGCGCGTCGCTCCGTCATCGCGCTCGGCCGTGGACTCACCCACCGCCCTGGCGGCAAGCCCGATGCGGTCGAGAATGGTGCGCTTGTGGCTCAGGGCCGCGAAGCCCGGCCCCGAGATGCGGTATTCGACCCAGGCCGCGCTGAGCATGGGCCCGCCTTCGGGCACCGCCTCCTCGGGTTCCGTAAGCAACCCACCGATGATGTCGGTGACGCCGCCAAGCCCCTCTTCAAGGCTGTCCGACGCCTCCATCGCCAGGCGAGTCTGGGCGTCGTCAGGTAACACCCGCCCGCTGAGGTCGAAAGCCGAGCCGATATCGACCTCGCCGTCGGACGACACCAGCACCGGGCGGAAGGTGCTGGCCGCAGTCATGCGCTCGCCCTGCACCGCCATGACCTGCTCCACGAAGCCTTGCATATCCTGGCCGGCATTCGACGGCGGCGTGGTGTCGGCCGGCGCGGTCATGATCCAGAAAGCGGGTATACCGGCATCCATGACGTCAGCGACGCGCATCTGCCAAGCACCGACCTCGGCGGTCTCCAATGTCTCATCGTCCCTGCGCTCAATGCTGACGACGATGCCAACGACGTGGAAAAGGTCGTCCGGCAATGCCGTGTGCACGACCGGTTCGGCAATATGCGAGCCGACCGCTGAGGCAGGCAGGCTCGGGTCCAGGTCGACCCAGGCGTCGCCATCCTGGACCTGCAGCCAGACGTGACGGCGGACCGCGGCGAGGCGCGCCTGACGCCTTGCGGCGGCGTCGCCAGCGACGGTGAGATCGGCCGCGCTCAGGGCATCACCGATGATCTGTTCGTGGCGGGCACTTTCCGCCGCCACCGCGTCGAGAAGCGCCTGTCGTGCCGTCAGGCGACGCTCGGACTGGGCCGCGAAGGCTTGCGGATCGAGACCGAAGTCGGCCAGCACGCCGGCTTCCAGCTGCTGGCGCTCGCTTTCCACCATGGCCGCCGGCGACGCCAAGGCGCCCAGATCGTCGACCAGCCGCGCCGCCGCGTCGAGGGGCAACTCGGCCTCCGCAAAGCGCACCGCATAGCCATGCGCGCGGAGCAGCGCCGCCAAAAGCACGCTTTGGTCGGCGGCGCTGCCGGATCCAGCCATCAGAGTTCCCCGTGCCCCACGCAGCACACCGGCATAGGCGTCGTAAGCGATGTCATCGCGAACAAAGGCAAATACCGCGCCGACGTCACTGCCAAGGGCAGCCGCCTTGCGGGCCACGTCGAACCGCTCGCGGTCGAGGCCGCCGCGCAGCGCCTCGATCGCCGCCAGCCGCTGCCGCGCCGCGCCGCGCGCCTGTTGCAGCGCCACTTGCTCGGGCTCGGCCAGGCTATCGATGCCGAGGCTCATCAGCACCCGGCGCGCCTGCCAACTTTCGGAATATTCGCCATCGAAGCCGAAGCGATAGGCGCCGCTCAGTGAATTGCAATCCGCGGCAATGTCGAAGAAGCCGTCGCCCGCATCCGCTGGTGGCGAAAAGCTGTCCGGCCGGTACCAGCGCAGCTCCAACCGACCATCGACGACCACGCCGTCCACGCGCCCCTCTCCCTGCTGGCCGATGAAGGTGCCGGCGACCACGCGCCTGACCTCGCTGCGCACGGATTTGGTGCCGCGCAAGACCCCTTGG
>CAZVDW010000670.1:0-5913 GCA_964625645.1 uncultured Rhodospirillaceae bacterium | reverse complement strand
TGATCCTGCTGGCCGAGGACAACCTCACCAACCAGGACGTCATCCGCCGCCAGCTTGCGGTGCTCGGCTATGCCTGCGAGATCGCCGACGATGGTGCCCTGGCGCTCGACGCCTGGCGGGCCAAGGCTTACGCGCTGCTGCTGACCGACTGCCACATGCCCAACATGGACGGCTTCGAGCTGACGGCGGCGATCCGCGGCGACGAGATCGAGCTGGCGCAGCGCGCGCGTATCGTAGCCATCACGGCGAACGCGCTGGTGGGCGAGGCTGAGCGCTGCATCGCCGCGGGCATGGACGACTACCTGTCGAAGCCGGTGGCGCTGCCGGCGTTGAAGGCGACGCTCGAGAAATGGATGCCGGCGGGCAGCGGCGGCGAGGCCGAGCCGGCCGTGCCGACAGCGGCAGCGCCGCGCGACGAGAGCGCGGTCGTCGACCCCGCCTTCCTGCGCCAGAGCTTCGGCGACGATCCCGAGCTGATCGCCGAGATCCTGGGCGATTATCTCGAGCCGGCCATGGCGGTCGTCGCGGAGCTCGACGCCGCCTATGGCGAGCGCTCCGCGGCCAGGATAGCCGCCGGCGCCCACAAGCTCAAATCCGCCTCCCGCGCCATCGGTGCCGACACCCTCGCCGACCTCTGCGAACGCCTGGAGGCAGCTGGCAAAGCCGACGACTGGCCCACCGTCGAGGTCGACCATCGCGCTCTGGCGCCTGCCATGGAGGCCGTAAAGGCGCACATCGAGGCGCTATGATCCACGCACGCGATCGACCATATGGGCATTGGCAGCGATGGCGTTACGGCCAGCGCGCGCCACAGGAGATCGACGGCTATTCAGCTGGGCGATTCGGCGCCGGCACCACGTGGCCAACGACAAAGCGGCGATTTCGCGTCACCTTTGCGTCACCTATGCGAAAACGCACTTCGTTTTGGGAGCCACTTTCCCGCCGTAACTCATTGAAAAAATTGGTCGGAGCGAGTGGATTCGAACCACCGACCCCTTGTCCCCCAGACAAGTGCGCTAACCAGACTGCGCCACGCTCCGACCGGTCGGGGACGCGACAATACTGATCCGACCCGGCGCGTGCAAGCGGCGTGCTGCGTTTGTCCTAAAGGGCCTTGCGCAAACGGCGGCAGATGTCCTCGAGCTCGGCAAGCACGGCTTCCAGGCTGTCGTCCTCCGGCGCCATCTCGAGCGCTTGCTCGTCGGCTTGCGCGGTGGGCTGCGGTGCCTCCCCGGCGCCTCCGTTGGCACGCTCCTGCAGCACTTTGACGCCACCCTCGCGGAGCAGCTTCTGCACCCCTTTGATGGTGTAGCCGTCGTCATAGAGCAGCTCGCGCACGCCGCGCAGCAGGGTGATGTCCTCGGGCCGGTAATAGCGCCGGCCGCCGCCCCGCTTCATGGGCCTGATCTGCGAAAACTTGGTCTCCCAGAACCGCAAGACATGCTGCGGCACGTCGAGAACGTCACTGACTTCGCTGATGGTGCGAAAGGCCTTGGCCGACTTCCGCGTCCTGCCCGCGCGGGCGCCGTCGGGCGCCACGGTCGTGCCGCCGGCACCATCGGCGCTCATGCATCGCCCCCGCGATGATGGCCGTCGTTGATGTGATCCTTGAGCACGTGCGAGGGGCGAAAGATCACCACCCGGCGTGGCAGGATCGGCACTTCCTGGCCGGTTTTCGGATTGCGCCCCACCCGTTGCGCCTTGTCGCGCACCATGAAGCTGCCGAACGAGGAGATCTTCACCGCATCTCCCTCCGCCAGGCGCTCAGCCACTTTGTCGAGCACGGAAGCGACGAGCTTCGCCGATTCGTCACGCGACAAACCGACCTCCTCGTATACCGCCTCGCTCAGATGGACCCGCGTTACGGTCGCCATCCCAAAATCCCTCCCAGTTGAGGGATAAGATTAACGCGAGGCGGAAAAACCGTCAATATCAAAGGGATGCGATAGATCACTCACGTAAGAATGAGGCCGAAAAACGGCGGAAGTCCGGGCTTTTCGGCAGCCTCTCGTTAGGATGCCGCGGCCGCCCTGCCGACCTGCCGACTGCCATGCAGGCGGCCCAACTGCTCGGTCATGCGCGCATTGACGTCGCCAGCGACCATATCCACCGCAACTTCGATCGCGGTGGCGAAGCCGAGGGCATCGGTGCCGCCATGGCTTTTCACCACGGTGCCGTTGACGCCAAGAAACATGGCGCCGTTATGGCGCCGCGGGTCGACTTTCTCGCGCAGGGTCTGAAAGGCGCTGCGGGCGAGCAGATAACCGAGCCTGCCGCGCCAGGAGCTGCGCAGGGCGCGCTTGAGAAAATCGCCGTAGAGGCGGCTGACGCCTTCGGCGGTCTTCAAGGCGACGTTGCCGCTGAAACCGTCCGTGACGATGACGTCGGTCGTGCCCTTGGCAAGGTCGTCGCCCTCGACGAAGCCGTGATAGACGTAGGGCGGGTCCTCCGCCTCGCGCAGCCGGGCCGCGGCCTGACGCAATTCGTCGTGGCCCTTAAGCTCCTCGAAACCGACATTGAGCAGGCCGATGGTGGGATCGACCCGGCCGAGGACGGTGCTCGCGAAAACCGCGCCCATGACGGCGAAATCGACCAGATTGTCCGCGTCGCACTCGATATTGGCACCGAGGTCGAGGAAGACGCTCTCGCCGCGCCGGGTGGGAAAGACACCGGCGATGGCGGGCCGGTCGATCTCAGGCAGCATGCGCAGGGCAAAGCGCGCCATGGCCATCAGGGCGCCGGTATTGCCGGCCGATATCACGGCATCGGCCTCGCCCGCGCCGACCGCGTCGATGGCCAAGCGCATGCTGGACTTGCGCCCCCGCCGCAGCGCCATGGAAGGCTTGTCCTCGGCGCCGACGACCTGATCGGTATGAACGACGCGGATGCGCTCGCCGAGCAGGCGGCGATAGCGCTTCAAGAGCGGCTGCAACGCCGTCTCGTCGCCATATAGCAGGAAGTCGACATTCGGCCGCCGCACGGCGGCAAGGCGCACCCCACGCGCCACCATACGGGGCGCCCCGTCGCCCCCCATCGCGTCAACCGCTATCGTGATCCTTGCCGCCGCCATGGCACCGGCTCCGATCGCTGTTGTGTTAAGCCAATTCGGATATCAGGGCCGAAGCTTACACCGGATCGGCGGGCTCCACCAATTCGCGCTCCCCATAATGCCCGCAGGCCTTGCAAACGTGGTGCGGCAGCTTGAGCTCACCGCAATTCGGGCATTCGCCAGAGAGGGTCTTGGCGAGGGAATCATGCGCTCGGCGCATGTCGCGCTTCGAGCGGGTAACCTTTTTTCTCGGTACGGCCATCGGCCTACAGCCTCCAACGATCCTGCAAAGCGCAGGTTACTAGAACGAATGCGGGGTGGGAGCAACCTCAATCCTCAGTGTCGCGCAACTGCGCCAACACGGAAAACGGCGATTGGCGTTGCTCTTCCCCGCTTTCGCGCGGCACATCGAGGGTGGCGCCCTGGCTGCGCGGGTAGGGAGTAATCGCCAGGGCCAGATGCTCGGCGACCAACTCGCCAATATCGATGCTGTCGCTGGCAAGTGGCTCCGGCGGGTCGGCATCCTCAAGGGAGAAGGCGATTTCACGAGCCGCCTCCCCACTCTCGCCGGCGAGGGCGAACTCAACCTCGGCGCCCACTTCGCTGACGCTCGATGCCACTGGCTCGAGGGTGACGACGCAGCGCTGGACCACGGCGGCATCAAGATCGATGCGCACCCGGATCACCTCGCCCGAGCCGTCGCGCGCCGCCGCGCGCCTCACCGCAACACGGCCGGTGAGCGACTCCAGGGCAAGCAAATCGAAGCGCCTGGCAAGAGCCGCGCGCTCGTCGGCAGCGGCAACGACGTCGAAGAGTATCGGCTCCGCGCCGATATCGGCGACCACCAAGGGGCGCGCAAGCTCGCCGCCCGCGGTCATGACGGCAATACCGGGGGGAAATGAATGTCGGCCGACTGAAACGCCGCCGTGGACTGCCCGGCAAGCGCCGCCTCGGCCCGCGCGGCATAGTCCGCCAGGCGCTTGGCGGCGGCAAGACCCTCCGCCGGCTGAACGTTGCGCGCCAGGGCCGCGGCCAGGCCGTCGCCATCGCCCGCGTCGAGCGCCGCGTCATAGGCCTCGAAACGCCCGAAATAGGCGCGTGCCATGGCCTTGACCCGGCGTCCGACGCCGAGATCTCCGGCGCCCATTTCCCGTAAATTGCGATCCATGTCATCAAAGGTGGTGTCGAGCACGGCCTGGGCAAGGGCCTCGTCATCGCCGCGCAGGCGCCGCAACAGCAGACTCAAATGCAGCATGATCATGTCGAATCGGCCGTCTACCGTGTCGGGAACCCCGAGATCGGCGTAGAATTCGGGCTGGCGCGCCTGGGCAACGAGTGCGCCGTAAAGCGCATCCGCCTTGCCCGATATCGCCCGATCGCGCCGCCAAAGCGCCGACAGCCTGCTCAGCAGTCCAGCCATTGTCGACCTGTCCGTCCGGAAATGTTGACTTCGTTGGCGGCACGGTGAGACATTCGCGCCGCTCGCCGAGGCCATAGCATGAACGACACCACGCAAAAACCCCGCAATCGTCCCCACCTGCCGCAACTTGCCGCCCTGGCGCTGTTGGCGCTCGCCGCCTGCGAGCCGCGCGTCGATACGCACGGCTTCATGCCGAACTCGGAGCTGGTGTCGCAGATCGAGACCGGCGAGCAGGATAAATTAGAGGTCGCGGAGGTTCTCGGCTCGCCCTCGACCATGGCGACCTTCGATGACGACGTCTGGTACTACATCACCCAGCAGAGCCGCACCTTCGCCTTCTTCAAGCCCGAGGTCATCGACCAGCAGGTGCTGGTGGTGCGCTTCGACCAGGCCGACGTGGTGAGCGAGATCAACCGCTACACGATCGAGGACGGCCTGATCGTCGATCCCGTCACCCGCAAGACGCCCACCGCCGGCAAGGAGCTGTCGCTCCTGCAACAGCTCTTCGGCAATATCGGCCGCTTCGCGAAGTAGCGCCGCGTCTCGCCACACCCACCACCACACCACCGCGAATACACCTTAACCAGGCCGCCAACCTGTCCAACAATGTAGGACCGGCTCACTATTCCTGCACGCCCGCGCTGGGGTTGAGCCACTCTGCGGCGCGGCGTATCCTGTGCCGCAAAGGCGAGTGGTGCGGAGGCCATCGGGGAGGGTTCAGCATGGCCGAAAATGTGGTCAGGCAAAGGCTGGCGGCTATCCTGGCGGCAGACGTGGCCGGCTATTCGCGCCTCATGGGCGACGACGAGCGGGCGACGATCGACGCCATCAATAGCTGCCGCGGGGTGTTCCGCGAGCAGATCGAGGCCAATGGCGGGCGCGTCGTGGACATGGCGGGCGACAGCGTGCTGGCCATCTTCGACACCGCCATCGGCGCCTTCACCACGGCCCTGGCGGCGCAGGAGCGGCTGGGGGACATCAACGCCGAGATTCCGGAAGACCGCCGCATGCTCTGGCGCATCGGCGTCAACACAGGCGATATCCACGAGCAGGACGACGGCACGGTCTATGGCGACGGCGTCAATGTCGCGGCCCGCCTGGAGGCCCTGGCGGAGCCCGGTGGCATCTGCGTCTCCGGCAAGGTACGCGACGAGCTGCGCGGCAAGATCGAGCGCGGCTTCGCCGACCTCGGCGAGCACGACGTCAAAAACATCGCCGAGCCCGTGCGCGCCTATCGCGTGCTGGCGGCGGGCGAAGCGGCGCCGGCCAAGCCGAAGCGGACCCGGCTCCTGGCGCTGGCAGGTGCGGCGGTGGTGGCGATCATTGTCGCATTTCTATGGCCGGGAGAGTATGACGACTCATCGCCGGATGTTGTTGAAACAGCGGCGCCCGACGGCACCTTGCCGCCGCTGCCCAGCGGCCCGTCGATCGCCGTGCTGCCCTT
>CAZVDW010000669.1:0-4146 GCA_964625645.1 uncultured Rhodospirillaceae bacterium | reverse complement strand
CCGCCTCCCCCGCCGGCGCCCCAACCAACGCCTGCCGTGCCGAAGATGGCGGACCCCGGCAAGCCGTTGCCGCCGCGCCCGACCAAGGTTACCGACTACGCCTATGACAGCCTCGACCCGGTAACCCTGCGCGTGGTCGGCGGCGCTTTCGACGCTATCGCCAAGGAAATGGCGCATGTGCTCTACCGCATGTCCTATTCCAGCATCATCCGCGAATCCGAGGACCTCGGCTGCGGCATCTTCGATATCGAAGGCGCGGAGCTTTGCGAAAGCGATTCCACGCCGATGCATATCGGCTCCCTGCCCTGGTACATCCGCGGCATGCACAAGCGGCTCAGGGGCCGGATTAACGAAGGCGATATCATCATCCACAATCACCCCTATTTCGGCGCCTCGCACACGCCGGACCTGGCGGTGATCACGCCGATCTTCCGCCAGGGGAGCATGCTGGGTTTTGCCGCCTGCACCGCGCATCTGCTCGATGTCGGGGGCGCCGCGCCGGGCATCAACGTGGATGTGGTCGATGTCTATGCCGAGGCCAAGCTGTTCAACGCCGTCAAGCTCTACGATCGTGGACAGCGTAACGAGGAAGTCTGGCAGCTGATCAAGGACAACGTGCGCACGCCCGACATGGACTCGTCCGACATCGAGGCGATGATCGCCGCGGTGGAGCTTGGCCGCGAGCGCTTCGCCGCACTGGTCGAGAAATATTCGCCCGCGACGGTGATGGGCGCCGCCAACTACTGGATGGACTATTCCGAGCGCATGCTGCGGGCCGAGATCGCCAATGTGCCGGACGGCGAATACCACGCCGAAGGCTGGCTCGACGACGACGGCAAGAACCGCGACGTGCCGCTCAAGGTCAACGTCACCGTGCGCGTTGCCGGCAGCGATATCGCCATCGATCTCGCAGGCTCGGCAGCGGAAGTGGAGACCGGCTTCAACGTGCCCTTCGAGGGCAGTCTGGTGGTGGCCTGCAACTACATCATCCGCACCCTGCTGCTCGATGAAGTGGCATACGAAGAGTTCATTCCCCAGAACGAAGGCATCTTCCGGCCGATCACGGTGGAGGCGCCCAAGGGCAGCATTTTCAACCCCAACTTCCCGCGCGCCTGCTTCTCGCGCTTCGCCCAGATCCAGCGTGTCGTGGACTGCATCATCCGCGCCCTCGCGCCGGTGATTCCGGAAAAGGCCACCGGCGGCAATTCGGCCTCGCTCTACTTCATCTCCTATTCCGGATTCCTGCCGGAACGCCAGCAATATTGGGTCTATCTCGAGGTCGACGAAGGCAGCTATGGCGGACGCTACGGCAAGGACGGCTTGGACAGTGTCGACAATCTGGTCGCCAATACGCGCAACAACCCGGTCGAGGAGCTCGACATGCACTATCCGATTCGCAACGAGCGCTACGAGCTGCGCCCCGATCCACCGGCGGCGGGGCAGTGGCGCGGCGGCATCGGCATCGTGCGCGAGAACCGCTTCCTGTCGGAGGGCTACATCTCCTGCGAGGCCGATCGCCACCTGGAGGCGCCGCACGGCATCTTCGGCGGTAGCGCGGGCCTGACCGGGGCGCTGACCAAGAACCCGGGCAGCGACGGCGAGGAGAGCTGGCCGTCGAAGGTCACCGGTGCCAAGATGGCGGCCGGCGACCTCATCCGCATCACCGGGCCGTCCGGCGGCGGCTACGGCAAGCCCGAGAAGCGCGAGCCCCAGGCCGTGCTCGACGATTGGCTCGACGACTACGTAACGGCGGAGGTGGCGCGCGAGGTCTACCGCGTCGCCATCGATCCCGAGAGCGAGAGCGTGGACGAGGCGGAAACGCAGCGCCTGCGCGACCGCTGATCCGACAGCAATGGCTAGTCAGCACATTATTTTCCTGGAGGTGATGGCGGGCGTCGCCGTCGTCGGCATTATCGCCTTTCTGGTCCTGCTGCTGAGCAGGAGCGCGGGCGGGAGCCGACTGGTGCGGGCGCCGCGCTGGCACGAATTCGCCTTGGCGCTGGTGCTGTTGGTCGTGGTGGTGGTCGTGCTGGCCTGGCAGTTCCCGCCGCTGCTCGGCGGCCCCGACGAGGTCGTGGTCGAGGCGGCGCCGGTTGAGCCCGGAGACTGGCGCAGCAGCAACCGCGCCGACAACTTCTTCACCGTCATGCTGATCGCCGCGGCGATCGGCCTCGTCGCCTTCGTGGTGGTCCTGTTCGCCCGCATCCTGCCCGCCGAGGAAAGGCTGGCCGCGCCGGCCGCGGCCAAGCCCGAGCTTGAGCCGGCGGCGGAATTCGAGACGCCTTCCGCCGTGCGCCTGCTCGGCCTGCTCGGCTTCGCCCTGGCCATCCTGCTGCTCAACTGGACCTATCTCGACCGGCCGAACCAGTACCTAATCTTGCGCGATCTGCTCTATCCCGCTGCCCTGGCGGTAGGCCTTGTCCTGCTGGTCGACAAGGCGAGCCGCGCCTGGGCCAACAAGAGCACCGCCGAGACCCTGCGCGAATGGCTGTTCTGCGATGCCTTCGTCGTGCTGCTGGTGCTCGCCTACCTCAACCTGCGCCACTGGCAGCCGCTGGAAGAGCAGAGCTATGCCGGGATGTTCTGGGACGTGGTCAATATCGCCGCCTTCTTCCTCGCCTTCTGGCTCGTCGACCGCAAACGTTTCCGGCTGCGCTTCCTGCTCGCCTACGTCTATGTGGCGCTGCTGCCGATCCTGCTCTTGATCTGGCGCGGCGTGCAGGCGGTGCCGGAGAGCGAGGCATCGTGGTGGGAGAGCCTGTGGCCCTGCTTCCTGCTGACACTGATCTTCCTGGTGCTCGAGATCATCCAGCTGATCGCCTCGCGCGAGGCGGCGCGGCACGGCGTCGGCGCCTTCAAGGACGCGGTGTTCGTGCTGCTCTACGGCGTCCTGCTGCTCGTCGCCATTCCCGAGGTTGCCGCATGATCGAGCTCGATATCACGGCCCTGGCACCGCGCATCGCGCGCCGCGAGATATCGCCCGTCGAACTGACGCAGGCCTATCTCGAGCGCATCGAGACCCATGCCGATCTCAATGCCTATATTACCGTCGATGGCGAACGGGCGCTGGACGCCGCGCGGCGCGCCGAGGCCGAGATCGCCGCGGGCGACTATCGCGGGCCGCTGCACGGCGTGCCGCTGGCGGTGAAAGATCTGTTCAAGGTCGCAGGCATGACGCGGACCTGCGGCTCGGCCTTCTTCCGCGAGGCGCCGGCGGCGGAGAGCGCTACCTCCGTCGCGCGCCTGGAGGCGGCCGGCGCGGTCATTCTCGGCCTGCTCAACCTGCATGAGTTCGCCTTCGGGCCAACAGGCATCAACCCGCACCACGGCAGCGCCCGCAATCCCTGGCAGCGCGATTGCGTCAGCGGCGGCTCGAGCAGCGGCTCGGGCTGCGCCACGGCGGCGCACCTGGCGGCGGCGACCCTGGGCACGGACACCGGCGGCTCGATCCGCATCCCCGCGGCGCTCTGCGGCGTGGTGGGGCTGAAGCAGACCTACGGGCTGGCCAGCCGCCACGGCATCCAGCCCCTCAGCGAGCGTTTCGACCATGGCGGGCCGCTGACCCGCACAGTGAGCGACGCCGCGATCATGCTCGCCGCCATCGCCGGCAGCGATGCCAACGATCCAAGCACGGCCAACGCCAAGACGGACGACTACACCGCCGGGCTCGGCCAAGCGATTGCGGGCATGCGCATCGCCCTGCCGAACCCGTTGTTCTTCGACGACCTCCATCCGGAGGTAGAGGCGGCGGTACGCGCCGCCGCTGCCGTGCTGGCGGATTTGGGGGCGGAAGTGGCGGAAATCACCCTGCCCTTCGATATCCGCGCCGCCAACAAGGCCTGGGACATCCTCGCCCTGACCGATGCCCACAAGGTCCACGAGACGAATTTGCGCGACCATGGCGACGAGCTTTCGCCTGACGTGCGCGAGCGCCTGCTGCGCGGCGCGGAGATGACGCCCGAGCAGGCCGCCGAGTCCGAAGTGATCCGCACACAGACCATCAGCGCGATGGCAGATCTGATGGCAAAGACCGACGCGCTGCTGATGCCCACGGCGCCGATCCCGACGGCAGCCATCGACGACTGCCGCATCGAGGTCGAAGGCCACATGGTCGACGGCGTCAAGGTGCTAGGGCGCCTCACGCGC
>CAZVDW010000668.1:0-12145 GCA_964625645.1 uncultured Rhodospirillaceae bacterium | reverse complement strand
ATTATCGCGATAATCCCCTGGCTTGCGCGTTCTTATCCAAAAAAACACGCTCGGACCAACATGCAAGGGTTGGGAAGAAGGGGGGAGCTAAGCGCGCGCAAGCGCGCTCATAACACCGGGGGGCATCCGGGCGCTCTTTTTGTTTGGTCCCTCAATCGCCGGGCGGGGGCGTCCGCCCCCCTTGGCTTGGCGCGCAGCGGAATGCTAATCGCATTCCGGGGGTGGTTCCGTTTGGAAGAATCTTTGTGGGTTTTCACTCCACCTTCACCCGGCGAATGGCGTCTCCGGTAGGCCGCGCACGCCGAGGCCGCTGACGGCGAACAGCGAGCCGGCATTGGGCTGCGGTTTGTCTTCCTTGACGAAGATGTCGACGCCGCCGCCGGGGTGGTCGACGCGTGCCATCGACGTCACGTAAAGGACATCGAGATCATCGCCGCCGAACATGACGCTGGTGATGTTGCGCACCGGCATTTCGATGCTTCTGTCGAGGCTGCCGTCGGGCGCATAGCGCATCAGCTTGCCGGCGATGATCTGCGCATTCCACAAATAGCCCTCTTCATCGACCGTCGAGCCATCGGCGAGGCCGGGATCGTCCTGGGTTGAAACGAAGACCCGCTTGTTTCTGATGGCGCCGGTTTCGATGTCGTAATCATAGGCGTAGATTTCCTGCTTGAAGGAATCGGCGCGGTAGAAGGTCTTGTCGTCGGGGCTCCAGCACGGGCCGTTGTTGCAGATGATGCCGTCTTCCAGCTTGTGCAGGGAGAGATCGGCATCGAGGCGATATAGCCCGGCGAGCGCCGCCGCCTCGTCCTGGTCTTCGCCGCCGGTAATAATGCGGCCGCGGCGGTCCACTTTGGAATCGTTCATGCGCACGCGCGGTTTGTCATCGTCGACCTTGGCGACGAGCTCGGTTTTGCCGCTGTCGAAATCGATGAAGTAGAAGCCGTCGGCGAGGGCGATAATATTGCCGCCCTGGGCTCTGGGAAACACCGCGGCGACGTCCATCGGCATCGTCCATTTATTCGATTTACCGCTGCGCGGCTCATAGCGCCAGATAAACGGGCCCTCGATGTCGACCCAATAGAGCACGCCCTTGTTGGGGTCCCATATCGGCCCTTCGCCGAGATAATTGTTGCTTTCCACCACGCACTCGATCTTGACCAATTTCCCGCTCCTTTTTTTTCGAGAATTCCGCCAGCCCAGAGTAAAGTCGAAGCGCCGGCTCCGGTTTGACCTGAGTCAAGCGCGGCTCGTTCTATTTAACGGTCTGGATAACCGCCTCGGAGCGGCGCAATTCCTCAAGCGGGATGTGGCAGGCGATGCGGTGTCCGTCTTCGGATTCATGCACCGGCGGCGCCTCGCGCTCGCAAATGGCGCCGAATTTTTTCGGGCAGCGGGTGTTGAACGGGCAGCCCGAGGGCGGGTCGAGAACGCTCGGCAGCGCGCCTTCGAGCACGATGTGGCGCTTCTTGACATGCGGATCGGCGATCGGGATGGCCGAGAGGAGGGCCTCGGTATAGGGGTGATAGGGCGGCGAGAAAATATCCACCGTCGCGCCGCTCTCCATGATCTGGCCGAGATACATGACGATGATGCGGTCGGCGAGATAGCGCACGACACTGAGATCATGGCTGATGAACAACAGCGTGGTGCCGTGCTCGCGCTGGATGTCCATCAACAGTTCGGTCACCGCCGCCTGCACCGAGACGTCGAGCGCCGAGACCGGCTCGTCGGCCACCACCATCGCCGGATTGCCGGCAAAGGCGCGGGCGATGCCGACGCGCTGCTTCTGCCCGCCGGATAGCTGGCGCGGCCGGCGTTTGGCGAAGTCGCGCGGCAGCTTGACCAGATCGAGCAATTGGTAGACCCGTTCCTGCACCTTGTCGGCATTGGTCTCGACACCGAATTTGCGGATCACGCGGGCGATATGGCCGCCCACCGATATGCTCGGGTTGAGCGTATCGTTGGGATTCTGGAATATCATCTGCAGCGAACCGAGCTGGTCGGCGGTCCGTTTGTGAACCGACTGTTTGCCGATTTCGTTGCCGTTGAATTCGATCGTGCCGTCGGTCGCGGTCTCGAGGCCCATCAGCACCTTGGCGAAGGTCGATTTACCGCAGCCTGATTCGCCGACGATGGCGACGGTCTCCTGGCGCCGCGCGGTAAAGCTCAGGGTCTCGTTGGCCTTGACGTAGCGCGTGCCCTTGCCGGAGATGAAGGCGCCGATCGAGCGGTCGTGCACGGCATAGTATTTCTGCATATTTTCGACATGCAGCACTTCCTCGCCGATTTCCGCCCCCGCCGAAGCCGAGGGCGCACCGGCAACCGCTTGGCCTTCGCCCCATTCGACGTCGCGCCAGCGCAGGCAGCGGCCGCGATGTGCCGAGCCGTTGTCGCCGATTGTTTCGAGGGTAATGTCCCCGCCGTCGCATAGGCCGGCCTTGAAGTGATCGCAGCGCGGGCCGAAATTGCAGCCGCCCGGCCGCTCGTGCGGCAGCGGCAACTGGCCCCTGATCGGCACCAGCGGGCGCGCCTTCTTGTCGGCGCTCGGCAGCGGGATGCAGTCGAACAGGCCATGCGTGTAGGGATGGCGCGGCTTGTCGAAAACTTCCGTCACGCTGCCTTCCTCGACCACTTCGCCGGAATACATCACGCAGACGCGATCGCAGGTTTCGAGGATGAGCCCGAGATTGTGCGAGATGTAGAGGAGCGCGGTGCCGTATTTCACACTGAGGTCGGCGATCAGCTCGACGATGCCGGCCTCGACCGTCACGTCGAGCGCGGTGGTCGGCTCATCGAGTAATAGCAGCGCCGGATTGGACAACAGCGCCATGGCGATGACGACGCGCTGCTGCTGGCCGCCGGAAAGCTGGTGCGGATATTTCTTCAGCATCATTTCTGCGTCGGGCAGTTTCACGTCTTCGAGGATCGCGATGGCGCGCTTGCGCGCCTCGGCCGCCGATATGCCTTCGTGGAACATCGGCACTTCGATGAGCTGGACCTCGATGGTGAGGCTCGGATTGAGCGCCGCCATCGGTTCCTGATAGACCATGGCGATCTCGGCGCCGCGCAATTGCTGCAGCTCCTTGGCCGAAAGCGTCGCCATGTCGCGGCCCTTGAAGCGGATGCTGCCGCCGACGATATCGCCATTGTTGCCCATGTAACGCATGATGCCCATGGCGACGGTGGATTTGCCGCAACCCGATTCGCCGACCAGGCCGACGCTCTCGCCGGCATTCAGGCTCAGCGAAAAATCGATCACCGCCGGGATTTCGCCGGCGCGGGTGAAATAGGAGAGGCACAAATCCTCGATTTCGAGCAGCTTGGCGCCGGTGTCCATGCTTTCTCTCCTAGTCTCTGAGCGAAATTTCGCGGAGACCATCGGCGAGCAGATTGAAGCCGAGGATCAGCGAAGATATGGCGATGCAGGGAAACACCGTCATGTGTGGAAATTCCATCGCCTGAGAGCGCCATTCGTTGATCATGCCGCCCCAGTCGGGGTCCGGCGGCGGCATTCCGAGACCCAAGAATCCCAACACGCCGATGGTGATGATCACATAACCGAGGCGCAGACACGCATCGACGATGAGCGGCCCGCGCGCGTTGGGCAAGATTTCCACCAGCATGATGTGCCACGCGCTCTCGCCCCGGGTTTGCGCCGCCGCGACATAGTCGCGGTTGCGCAGATCCAGCACCAGGCCGCGCACGATGCGCATGATGCCGGGCGAGCTGGCGAAGGTGATGGCGATGACGATGTTGACCTTGGACGCACCGAACGTGGTGATGATGAGAATGTAAAGAACGAGCACCGGGAAAGAGAGAATGATATCGGCAACGCGGGACAGCACATCATCGACCCAGCCGCGCAAATAGCCGGCGGCGAGACCCATGACGATGCCCACCACATAAGCGGTGAGAGTCGCCAGCGGTGCCCAAATCAGCACCGTGCGTGAGCCCCAAACGATGCGCGAGAGAATATCGCGCCCATTGCCGTCCGCCCCGAGCAAGAAGAAATTGCCGTCCGGCCCCGTCGTGCCCGGCAAGGCATCGAGATGGATCCACTCGTTGGGATCGTGTGGCGCGATGAGCGGCGCGAAGACGGCGATAATGATCCAAAACACAACGAGGCCGGCGCCGACCATGCCGACTTTGCTCTCCCGCAAGAGCCCGAAGGATTTCAGCGCGCGCAGCAGCGCGGCACCGTAGCTGTTTGCCGGTATGATGCTTCTGTCCGTCATCTCAGCTAAACCTGATACGCGGGTTGAGATATGTGTAGCCGATATCGGCGATGGTCTGTGTCGCCACGGCGACCAACACCGCCACCATGGCGCAGGCTTCGATCAGATAGATATCCTTGTTTAGCGAGGCTTCGAGCAGGAGAGCGCCGAAGCCCTTATAGGCGAAGAAAAATTCGACCACGATCACGCCGGACAGCAGCCAGTTGATTTGCAACATGATGACGGTGAAAGGGGCGATCAGGGCGTTGCGCAAGGCATGGCGAATGACCACGCGCCGGTAAGGCAGACCCTTGAGGATCGCGGTACGGATATATTGCGTGGTCATCACTTCGGCCATGGAAGCGCGCGTCATACGCGTGACATAGCCGAAATCGTAAATGATCAGCACCATCGCCGGCAGAATGAGCTGCGTGATATCGAAGCCGTCGCTCATGGTGCTGGTGCCGGGCAAAAGCTTCAGCCAGAACACCATAACGAAGGCAATGAAAACCGCGCTGGCGAATTCCGGGACCGAGGTGGTGATGATGCTGACGATCGAAATCGAGCGGTCCGTCTTGGAACCCTCGCGCATGCCGGCGAGCACGCCGAGGATGAGCGAGAGCGGGATCATCACGGCGAATGTGGCGATGCCCAATATCGCCGTGTTGGCGAGGCGCGGCCACAACACTTCCGAGACCGGCACCTTGAAACGCACCGAATCGCCGAAATTGCCGGATGCGAAATTGCCCAGCCAATCGAAATAGCGAACATAGAAGGGCCTGAAATAGCCATGCGCTTCGAGCCAGAGATTGCGCTGCTCCTCGCTCGAATAGGGACCAAGCACCCCCCGCGCGACATTGCCCGGGGTAATTTCAAGCACCAAAAAGAGAAGGATCGACACCACGACCATGGTGAGGATCATGAAGCCGATCCGCTTGCCGACAAAGATCAGCATTTATGCGCCCCTGTTGGGGCTGGCAAATTAATCACGCAAGACAAGCGAGGCCGGGAAGGGGAGCCAGGGCCGGCACGTTTTTCATGCCGGCCCTGGCCCGGTTTCCCTGCGCATCTAGCCCTTTAGCCGTCGAGCCACACGCCATTATAGTGGTGCTCGAGGGCTACCTGAGCGTAAAGTCCTTTGACCCGCTTGTTCGCGGTGACGAACACCGAACGCCATAGCGACTGCTGGATGATGGCGTCGTCCTGCAAAATCTCTTCCAGCTTGCGGGTGACCTTGCGTCGTTCGTTGGGGTCGAGAATGCCACCCGCCTGATCGAGAGTCTTGTCGAACTCGGGGTTGGAATAATTGGTCTCGTTCCACGCCACGCCGGAGCGGTAGGCGAGGTTGAGCACCTGCACGCCGAGCGCCCGGTGGGTCCAGGCGGTGAAGCCGAACGGCGTCGACGCCCAAACATCCCAATAGGTGCCGCCCGGCATGATGTTGATGGCGAGATTGATGCCGGCGGGCTTGACCATCTGCGAAAGCGCCTTGCAGGCATTCTGTTCCCACGGCGGATTGGCGACGCAGTCGATTCTGAGATCGATACCGTCCGGGTAGCCGGCCTCGGCCATCAGCTTCTTGGCCTTGTCGTAGTCCTGCTTCTGCTTCGGCAGTTCGGCATATTCGGGATGAATTGGCGCCACGTGATGGTCCTCCGCCGGGCCGCCGCGGCCGCGATAGACGAACTTCAGCATCTTGTCGTGATCGACGCAGGCCTGTACGGCCTGGCGCAGTTTCTTGTTGTCGTAGGGCGCCGCCGTCACATGCATGCGCGCGACGCCGGTTTGCGCCGTCACGCGTTCGTAGATCTCAAGATCGGCAATGTTCTTGACCGTCTCGACCTGTTCGATGCTGGTCTGGTAGTTGGTGTCGACCTGCCCCGAGGCGAGCGCCGCGATCTGCGCCGCCGGATCGTCGCCGTGATCGATATAGCTGATCTGGTCGAGATAGGTCTCGCCGCCCCACCACGGCGCATCGGTGCGGCGCACCAGGGTGGCTTTCTCGCCGATGGCGAATTCCTTCAGCGCATAGGGGCCGGTGCCGACCGGGTTCTTGATGAGATCGCCGCCGTCATCCTCGAAGCGCCGGTTGACGATCAGCGCCGGATAATCGGCCATGCTCTCGGGCAGCGCCAAATCGGCATTGTTGAGATTGAAGCGCACGGTGTGGTCGTCGACCTTTTCGAGCGCGCCGCCGGCTTCGGTGGTCGACATGATGGCGTTGCCGTTTTCGTCCTTGTTGCCGGTGTCGGTCGTCGTCGTCATCGAGGAGAAGCGGCCCTGGTTGGACGAGCCGGTCTTGGGATCGAGCCAGCGCCTGAAATTGAAGATCACGTCGTCGGCGCCGAAGGCGTCGCCGTTCGACCATGTGGCGTTCTTGCGCAATTTGAAGGTCCAGGTCTTCAGGTCCTCGGAAGCGCTCCAGCTTTCGGCGAGATTGGGCTGGGCGACGCCGTCGTCTCCGATGCGAACCAGCGATTCGGTCACATGGCGCGCCACGTTGCCTTTCTCGGACCAGTCGAAGGTGGCCGGATCGTCGGTCGCCTTGACGTTCATCGAAACCCGGAGATTGCCGCCCTTCTTGGCCGCCGCGTGGGCCTTGCGCCCCGGCCCCGGCAGGCCGGCCATGGCGTAGGCGGCGCCGGCGGAGACGCCCAACAGGGTTGCGGTGTTAAGGAAATCGCGCCGGGTCACCTCGCCCTTGCGCAGTTGATTGACCAGTTCCGGAATGTAGGGGTGCATCTTGTCTTTGGATTTCTTGGACATCTGTCATCGCCTCCCAGCAATTTGTTCCACAAAAGTAAGCTGTTATTTCAGATTAGAAATATCCCTTAACTAATTGTATGTATTTGATATTTTTTGTTTACCGAATCCCAAGGAAAGCTATCCGGCACATTTATCATATTATCATAGAGGGTTTTGGCGAATGCGCCAGTCCCGCGCCGCCGTTTTGCCGGCTCAGCGCGCGGCGTCGAGGCAGGCCAGCGCCGCCATGTCGAGAATGGCATCGCTGTCGATAGCGTGCTTGCGGTAGAGCGCGTTGACATCGCCGGATTCACCGAAGGATGAGACGCCGAGCGGGTAGGGCCGGTGTCCGGCGACCGAAGCGAGCCATGAGAGCGTCGCCGGGTGGCCGTCGAGGACAGTGACCAAGGCCGCGCCCGGTTGGAGTTGCGCCAATAGGTTTTCAACATGCGACGGCGCGGCCGCGCCTTCGCCGGTGCTTCGTGCGCGCCGCGCCGCCAGCCAATCGCTATGCAGGCGGTCGGGCGAGGTCACCGCGAGGAGGCCGGCGCCGGGGATGTCCTCGAGCAGCGCTTGATAGGCTTCTTCTGTCTCGGCCGCCAGCGCACCGCTATAAGCCAGCGCCAGCGGGGCATCGGGTGCCGGCGGCGTGCGCCAATAGGCGCCGTGCAGAATGTCGCCGCGCAAAGCCTCGTTCATCTCGCGCGCCGGCTGTTCGATGGCGCGGGTGGAAAGGCGCATATAGAGCGAGCCGCCGTCCGCCGCCTGCATATGGCCGAAGCCCCACAGCATGATTTCCGCCAATTCGTCGGCAAAAGCGGGCTCGAACATGGTCAGGCCGGGCTGGCCCATGCCGATCAGCGGCGCCGAGATCGACTGGTGGGCGCCGCCCTCCGGCGCCAGGCTGACTCCGGACGGCGTACCGACCAACATGAAGCGGGCGTCCTGGTAACAGGCGTAATTGAGCGCATCCAGGCCGCGCGCGATAAACGGGTCATAGACGGTGCCGATGGGCAACAGGCGGGCGCCGAACAACGGTGCCGACAGGCCGCAGGCGCCGAGAAGAAGGAACAGATTGTTCTCGGCGATGCCAAGCTCGATATGCTGGCCGTTGCGGCTCATCGCCCATTTCTGCATGGAAACGACTTTTTCCGAGTGGAACACGTCTTCGCGGTCGGCGCGGTTGAAGATGCCGCGCTGGTTGACCCAGCCGCCGAGATTGGTCGAGACCGTGACGTCGGGCGAGGTGGTGACGATGTGGCGCGCCAGTTCGCTGTCGCCGCGCCCGAGATCGTTGAGCACCCGGCCGAAGGCTTCCTGGGTCGACATCGTGCCGCCGGCGCGGACGTCGAACGCCGCCGGCAACGGCACTTTGTCCGCCGCCTTTTGCCGCGATGCGCCGGTCCGGTTGAACGGCACCTTGTCGAGAAAGGCGCGCAAGCCCTGTTCGTCGATATCCATTCCGGCGAAGGGCTCCCACTCATTGCCCTCGGCGATGCCCATGGCGTGCTGAAAATCACCCATCTGCTCGACCGTCATCAGGCCGGCATGGTTGTCCTTGTGGCCGGCGAAGGGCAGGCCGTAACCCTTGATGGTGTAGATGATGAAGCAGTGCGGCACGTCGCTGTCGACGGCGTTGAGCGCCTCGAGGACGGATTCCATGTCATGGCCGGCAAGGTTGGTCATGAGCGCCTGAAGCGCCTCGTCCGAGTGATCGCCGAGCAGCTCACGCATGCCGGTGACGGCGCCGATATCGCGCAACAGACGCTCGCGCCACGCCGCGCCGCCCTTGAAGGTGAGGGCGCAGTAAAGCTCGTTCGGGCAATCGTCGATCCATTGCCTGAGCGCCTCGCCGCCGGGGCGCTCGAAGGCCGCCTGTTGCAGCTTGCCATGTTTGAGGATGACGACCTGCCAGCCCACCGCCTGGAAGAAATCCTTGATCTTCTGGAACAGCTTGTCGTTGACGACGCGGTCGAGGCTCTGGCGGTTATAGTCGATCATCCACCACAGGTTCCGGACGTCGTGCTTCCAGCCTTCGAGCAGGGCTTCGTAGACATTGCCCTCGTCGAGCTCGGCGTCGCCCATGATCGCGATCATGCGCCCGGGCTGTTCCTGTTCGGGCGCCAGGCGATGAAGCTGGGCATAATCGCGCACCATGGAGGCGAACAGGGTGAGCCCGACGCCGAGCCCGACCGAGCCGGTCGAGATATCGACATCGTCGCTGTCCTTGGTGCGCGACGGGTAGGATTGGGCGCCGCCGAGCGAGCGGAACTGCTCGAGCTTGTCGCGCGATTGATTGCCGAAAAGATATTGGATGGCGTGAAATACCGGCGAGGCATGCGGCTTCACCGCGACCCGGTCCTCAGGTCTCAGGACATCGAAATAAAGCGCCGTCATCAGCGTCGCCACCGAGGCGCAGGAGGCCTGATGGCCGCCGACCTTGAGGCCGTCGCGCGCCTCGCGGATATGGTTGGCGTTATGGATCGTCCATGACGACAGCCACAGGATCTTGCGCTCGAGCGCCTTCAGATAGGCGAGCTTTTGCTCGGTTGCGCGGATCTGCGATTTGGTGCGGGCCATTGCCGCGACAGCCTACACGGATTTCAGAAGGTTATCACGCTGCGAATGGATTCGCCGGTATGCATGAGGTGGAACGCCTCGTTGATATCGTCGAGCGCCATGGTGTGGGTGATCATCGGGTCGATCTCGATCTTGCCGTCCATGTACCAGTCGACGATGCGCGGCACCTCGGTGCGGCCCCTGGCGCCGCCGAACGCGGTGCCGCGCCACACCCGCCCGGTGACGAGCTGGAACGGCCGCGTCGAGATCTCCTGGCCGGCGCCGGCGACGCCGATGATGACGCTCTCGCCCCAGCCCTTGTGACAGCATTCGAGCGCCTGGCGCATGGTGGTGACATTGCCGATGCATTCGAAGCTGTAATCGGCGCCGCCGCCGGTGAGGTCGACGAGATAGGGCGCGAGCTCGCCGCCGACTTCCTTGGGGTTGACGAAATGGGTCATGCCGAAACGCTCGCCGAGCGCCTGCTTGGCCGGGTTGGTATCGACGCCGACGATCATGTTGGCGCCGACGAGGCGCGCCCCCTGGATGACATTGAGGCCGATGCCGCCGAGGCCGAACACCACCACATTGGCGCCGGCTTCGACCTTGGCGGTGTTGATCACCGCGCCGATGCCGGTGGTGACGCCGCAGCCGATATAGCAGATCTTGTCGAAGGGTGCGTCCTCGCGCACCTTGGCCAGGGAGATTTCCGGTACCACCGTGTGATTGGCGAAGGTCGAGGTGCCCATATAGTGAAAGATCGCATCCTTGCCGAGCGAGAAGCGGCTCGAGCCGTCCGGCATCATCCCCGCACCTTGGGTTTCGCGCACCGCCTGGCACAGATTGGTCTTGCCGCTGGTGCAATAGTCGCAATGGCGGCATTCCGGCACATAGAGCGGGATGACGTGATCGCCTTTCTTGAGGCTGGTCACGCCGGGCCCGGTATCGACCACCACGCCGGCGCCTTCATGGCCGAGAATGGCGGGAAACAGACCCTCCGGATCGTCGCCCGAGAGGGTGAAGGCATCGGTGTGGCAGACGCCGGTGGCCTTGATTTCAACCAGCACTTCGCCGGCGCGAGGGCCGTCCAAAGTAACCGTTTCGATGCTCAGCGGTTTGCCGGCTTCAGTCGCCACCGCGGCCCTTGTTTCCATTTTCTCGGCTCCTCAATCGGCGGCTTGCTTGGCTTTTGCTTCCTGGATCAGGCGCCAGATCATGTTGGGCCTGAGCGGCAGTTCGGTGACCTCGATGCCGAACGGCGTGAGCGCGTCGCAGACGGCATTGGAGATCGTGCCCGGCACGTCGCTCGGCCGGCCCTCGCCGATGCCGCGCGAGCCCAAGGGCGTGTGCGGACACGGCGTCGGCGCGTGGGTGATCAACATGTCCGGCACGTCGGCCGCCGTGGCGAGCTTGTAATTCTCAAAGTCGGCGGTCAGTTGCTGGCCGTTTTCGTCATAGATGAACTCCTCGAACATGGTGTTCGAGATGCCCTGGACGATGGCGCCCTGCATCTGGCCCTCGACGATCTGCGGATTGATGATCTGGCCGACATCTTCCGACGAGGTCCAGCTCAGCAATTTGAACTGGCCGTTCTCCGGGTCGACTTCGACGGTGCAGAAATCGGCGTTGAAGGCGGTCATCGGCATCGCCGCCTCGAAGAAGGCGGTGTGCTCGAGCCCCGCCGATTCGCCGGCCGGCAGATTGATCGGCGCCATGATGTTGCGCTCGCAGGCATCGCGGAAGGATTGGCGGATGTTGGTGTCCTTGCGATAGATGATTTCGCCGCCGGAGAACTCGAAATCGTCTTCGGTGGCGCCGCTCAACGCCATGTCGTGGGCCATGAAGCGGGCGAGTTTTTTCTTCAGGAATTCCGCCGCGTCGACCGCCGCGCTGACGAAATAGGAACCCATGCGCGCGCCGATGGTGCCCGAGCCGAACGGCGTCGTGCCGGTATCGCCGGTCGTCACGATGACGTCGTTGGGATGGATGCCGAAGGCATGCGCCACCGCCTGGGCGGCCGTGGTTTCATGGCCCTGGCCTTGCGGCGCGTCGCCTTCGAACACCTGCGCCTTGCCGCGCGCGTCGAGACGGATGGTCGCGGCGCCGTAGCCGGGCTGGTTCTCCATCGGCACCATGAGTTCGGACGAGACACCGGATAGTTCAACGCCGAGACCGAAACCGATGCCGATATAGCGGCCTTCCTTCAGCGCCGCTTGCTGTTTTTTGCGAAATGCCGGGAGGTCGGCAAGGTCCATCAGATTGTCCCACACCTTGAGATAGTCTCCGCTGTCCATATATTCGCCGCAGACGGAAGTGTAGGGCAGTTCGGGAATGAGGTTCTTGCGGCGTATCTCGGCCGGCTCGATGCCGCAGCGGGTGGCGATCATATCGACCGAACGCTCCATGGCGAAGCGGGTCGGGAACTCGCCGAAGGCGCGCGCCGGCGACAGGCAGGATTTGTTGGTCACCGCGACCTTGACCTTGACGTCGCCTTTTTCCCAGGTATAGGCGTTGGGCAGCTCCACGGCGCCGAGGAACGGCATGACGAAACCCCAATAGACGCCCTGGCAGCCATCGCCGCAATCGGCGATGCCGCGGTTGCGGATGGCCAAGAGCTTGCCGTC
>CAZVDW010000667.1:0-1801 GCA_964625645.1 uncultured Rhodospirillaceae bacterium | reverse complement strand
GGACTTGCCGCTGGTGGTAATGCGCCAGAAGCGACCGCCGCGATGGACCCGAACGACCTCCAGGCTTGTCGGCTCGCCAACGATCGCACCGTCCGCCGCGACGTCCGATTCGGCCAGCGTGTCGGCGCCGGTGCTGCCCGTCTCTTCGTCCACGGTGGCGGCGAGCACCAGCGCGCACGGTCGATCAGCCTGCTCCGACGCCTTGCGAAACATCAGCAACATCGCCGCGAGCGAGCCTTTGGTGTCGCAAGCGCCCCGACCGTGCAGCAATCCGGCGTCATCCATCCACGGCTCATGGCCGTTGGGCATGGCGCCTAAGGCAACCGTGTCCATGTGAGCTTCGAGCATGATCGTGGGTGCGTCGGACCCGGCCTCGAGGGTGCAGATCACGTTGGACCGTCCCGGCAGCGCCTCCTGGTACTCAACCGTCGCCCCGCAGCTGTCGGCAAACGACGCCACTTTGGCGCCAACGGCCGCCTCACCCGTGCCGTCAAGAATCTCGGGCGAGACGCTCGGTGTGCTCACGAGGTCCGTCAGCAGCTCGATGACGTCCTGCTCAGTCGCCACGAAATCCGCGCCCATGCGCGCATCATAGGGCCGTGCGATCACCCGTGTGCGGCGACTGGCCGAAGCTGACCGTTTGGGATGATTGGCCGCGCGCCAGTCCATGCGGTTGGCGAAGATGCGCCTGGCTAGGCGTCCCCACAACCCCCATGACCGCCAAGATCGAGCCCTAGCGTGGAGTTTCTGCAGGCAGCCGTATTGGGGGTGGCCGCAGGCCTCAATCCGTACGTCACCGTTGCCCTGACCGCGCTATTCGCCTGGCGCTCCGACCTGGTGACGGCAAATCCCGCCTTCGCCTTCGTCGGCACGGGCGGCATGTTTGTGATCGCGCTGCTGCTGCTGCCGATCGATTTGTTCGCCGACAAGTTCCCTGGCAGTGGTGGCCTCATGGACCGGGTGGGATGGGTGCTTCGGCCCGTCGCCGGCGGACTCGTGGGCGCAACGGTCGTTCCCGACAACGTTGGCGCCGTGATCGCCGGCTTGCTCCTGGGCGCGGCAGCCGCGGCGGGCACGCACCGGCTGCGGCTCTACCTGCGCAGCCGCCTGCAGTGGCGCATGTTGGGATTCGGCCGCCTCGTGTTCGGCGCGTACGGCGACTTTGCGAGCGGCATCGTCGCCGCCGTGGTGCTGCTCTCGGCGCCCATTGGTGCGGCGATCGCCGCGCTGGTGCTAGGCGCCGCCGTTCTCGTCGACCGCCGCTGGGGTGCCGTCGAGCCGCCCTAGCGCCACGTGCCGGCTCTGATCCAGCTGGGCCGGCGCGGCCGTCGCTGCACCGCGCCGAATGCGCGGCGACCTGATTCGCGGCATACCGCGCCATGTCGGCGTCTTCGAGTCGCGAGCGGGCCGCTTCGGTGTTCTCCGCAGCCACACTCACGTGCCGCATCGCGTGCGTGAAGCCGCGCTGGGCAGCACCGAAGCGCTACGCGCCGTGATTGCACGTGCGCGGCCGCGCCGTCGACCACATTACGTCGTGGCTTTAGTTATTCGGCCCCTCTTGAAGCGCGGCTGTACTCCCTTCGGGTATTGAATCCGGCGCGGGCTCGAAGTCACGAGGTGGCCAACCAGGCTCTGTGCCATCGAGCTGGCTTGGGCAATCAGTGCCCAATGCGCAACAGTGCGGTGCCTTCTACGGGGAAGTGCCCTGTTCGGCTATCGCTTTCGGAGGCGGGCCGGAATAACGGCCCACATCGCAAAGAGGCCTACAAAGGCTACAAGACCCAGAATGGCTTCGACTGGC
>CAZVDW010000666.1:0-1780 GCA_964625645.1 uncultured Rhodospirillaceae bacterium | reverse complement strand
CGGCGCATCGGCATGACGCTGTCGCCGGCGACGATCCGCAACGTCATGGCCGACCTCGAAGACCTCGGTCTGCTCTACGCGCCGCACACCTCGGCCGGGCGCCTGCCCACGGACCAGGGCCTGCGCCTCTATGTCGACGGGTTGCTGCAAGTCGGCGACCTCACCTCCGAAGAGCGCGTCAGCATCGACGCCCAATGTGCCGGCACCGGGCGCACCCTTGCCGAAGTGCTCGGCCAGGCCACCGAAATGCTGTCCGGGCTTTCCAGTGCCACAGGCCTGGTGCTGGCGCCGAAAAGCGAGGCACCGGTCAAGCATATCGAGTTCATCCGCCTTGCCGAGGGCCAGGCGCTTGCCATCATCGTGCTCGCCAACGGCCTGGTGGAGAACCGCATCATCGAGGTGCCGGGCGGCTTCACGCCATCGTCGCTGACCGAGGCGGCGAACTACATCAATGCGCGGCTCAACGGGCGCACCTTCGCGGCGGCGCGCGGCGCCATCGAGGCGGAGCTGGCCGAACATCGCGCCAAGCTCGACTCCTTGAGCGCGCGCATCGTCGAGGCCGGGCTCGGCACCCTGACCGAGCAGGCCGGCGAGCCGACCCTCATCCTGCGCGGCCGCGCCAAGCTGTTCGAGGATGTCCAGGCCATCGCCGGCCTCGAGCGCATTCGCAAGCTGTTCGAAGACCTGGAGCGCCACGAAGGCATGTTGCGGGTCATCGATTCGACCCTCAGCGGCGAAGGCGTGCACGTCTTCATCGGCTCCGAGAACGCTCTGTTCGACCTCGCCGGTTGCTCGATGGTGATCGCGCCCCTGCACCGCGGCGACAGCAACGAGGCGGGTTGCCTCGGCGCCATCGGCGTCATCGGGCCGACGCGCATCAACTATGCCCGCATCATTCCCATGGTGGATTACACCGCCCGCACGATCAGCCGCCTGATGGGCTGATCCGTAGACACTCAAGCGAAACGGACTTTCCGATATGTCAGAGACACCAGCCCAGCCCGAGGACCAAACGCCCGAAGAGGCCAGCGCTGAGGAGGCCACCGACGAGGTCAGCGAGCTGGAAGCGTTGCGCGAAGAAGCGACCGTGCTCGAAGACCGCCTGATGCGCGCCTTGGCCGAAACCGAGAACGTGCGCCGCCGGGCGGAGCGCGAACGGGACGATGCCACGAGATACGCCATTACCGGCTTTGCCCGCGATATTGTCGGCATCGCCGACGACCTCAGTCGCGCCATCGGCAGTGCGGCGGAGAGCGACCCGGCCTCGGTGTTCGAAGGCATCGAGATGACCCTGCGCAGCCTCGACACGGCGCTGGAGCGCTATGGCATCAGCTGCATCGACCCCATGGACGAGAAGTTCGACCACAATTTCCACGAAGCCATGTTCGAAGTGGAGTCGCCGGACCATGAGCCGGGAACCGTCGTTCAGGTGGTCCAGCGCGGCTATCGCATTCACGACCGCCTGCTGCGCCCGGCCCGGGTCGGCGTGGCCAAGCGGCCGGCCAACGGCAACATCGATACGGAGGCTTGAGCGCAAACGCTTGCAGCACCGCCGCGGCACTCCCATATACCTTTCGTTCGCCGCCCGACAGCGCGCATAGGCGCCGCGCCGCGCGGTATCATCATCACGATCGGGCCGTCCGGTGCTCGACGAGGCCGGAGCGGGTCCGCCTGCTTTTCGAAAGAGGAAAAACATGAGCAAGATCATCGGTATCGACCTTGGCACCACGAACTCCTGCGTTGCCGTCATGGAAGGCAAGGAGGCCAAGGTGATCGAAAA
>CAZVDW010000665.1:0-4395 GCA_964625645.1 uncultured Rhodospirillaceae bacterium | reverse complement strand
ATCATCAAGGGCCTGCCGGTCACCACGGAGCACAAAAGAAGCGAGCTGAATTTCCAGGCCAATATCGGCCCTCCGTTGATCGCTGCCCGAGGCTATGCTGCGGAGGAGACTGTCACCGCCTATCATCGCGCTTACGAGCTTAGCCAAGAGCTCCACGACTTTGATGCGTTGTTCCCTATCCTTTATGGCCTCTGGGTGATTCGCAACATTCACGCCGAACATGCCAGCGCCCGGAATTTTGCCGATGAGGTACTTCATGCGGCCCAGGCCGAGCAAGACGACGAAGCAAGAATGGTCGGCTATCGGTTGCGTGGAACCAGTCACTTCTATCTCGGGCAATTGTCCGATGGACGGGCTGACTTGGAAGCCTGTCTCGCCCTGCACGATCCGGAAAAGCATGGCGCGCTCGCCTACCACTATGGCAGTGACCCGGGCATTGCGGCACGCTGCATGTTGTCCTGGAATATGGTGATCCTGGGATTTGCCGATCAGGCCCTGGAAATCGGCGACCAGGCGATCAGCCTGGCCGAGGAACTGGGGCACGGCCATTCATCAGTTTGGGCCTACTCTTTTGCCGGTGCGAATGTATCGATGCTGCGCGGCGACAAGGAGCGCTTCGACCATTGTTCTGAGCGTTTTTCTTCCTTGCTTGAAGACCACGGCTCGCCCGAGTGGATGTTGCAACAGCAGGCTTATCGCGCGTGGCAACAGGCCTGGCGTGGAGAGAAGATCGAGGTCGTGGACCTCAAGTCCAGCATCATATCGACCCGGCGGCCCGGCAGCCACGCCCGCCTCTATCTGTCGCTACGCATGAGCATTCTCGCGCATGCCCAATTACAAGACCATTTGCTCGACGAGGCCGAGACGACACTTGTCGATGCCCTCGAATTTGTTGCCGAATCCGGCGAGAGGTTTTACGAAGCGGAGTTGTACCGCCAGCTTGGCCACTCGCTGCTTCTCGCCGACCATGCCGACGAGGCGGGGGCGGAAGAGGCCTTTGTCCGATCGATCGAGGTCGCGCGCTCGCAAAAGGCCAAGTTGTGGGAGCTCCGCGCCGCGACCTCCCTTGCCCGTCTCTGGCAGTCCCAGGGCAGGAGCGCGGCAGCCTGCGACCTGCTCGCTCCCGTCTGCGACTGGTTTACCGAAGGTTTCGATACATGTGATCTGATTGACGCAAAGGCCCTATTGGAGGAACTGATATAGGCAATGTGGAGAATTGGGCGAGAGTCTGCTCATGGCCAAATCCCCTATCGGACGAGACGCCGGTCGCGCTTTCACCGCAACGGCGCGCGCTTGTCGGGGCGCGTTCTAAACCGGACAGATCACGTGTTACCTACGCCGGACATATCGTTTGTTACTGACACGAGCGCCGCTGCGACTTGTCGGACTTCCACCGAGCGTGCCACACTGGCGGCTGTTCTGCCGACCACGCAGCGAGGATGCCCGATGGCCCATGTCCGCTATATCGACCGCACCCGCGAATATTATGCCGCCGAAGGCTACGATAAACCCTATCGCTGGGCGCATTTCGACGAGGTGCCGTTCGCGCCGCTGCTGCAGCCGCTGGCCGAGTCGACCGTGACCCTGGTTTCGACCAGCGATGTGGCGCTCAAGGCCGAGCGCGGCAGGAACGAGCAGAATCACAACTCGCTCGCCGGCAACGTCTACTCGCTGGCGTCGGCCACCCCGGCCGCTGACCTGTACAGCATGCAGGAACACTACGACGCCAACGCCACCCATCTCGACGACGTCAACTCCTACTTCCCGATCAGCCGCCTGCGCGAGGCGGCCAAGGCCGGGCGGATCGGCGCCGTCGCGGCTCGGATGCACGGCGTCTACACCAGCTACAGCCACCGCAAGACCCTGGAGGTCGACGGCCCCGAGGTGCTCAGGCGCTGCCGCGAGGACGGCGTCGATGTCGCCGTGATGACCCCGGTGTGCCCGGTTTGCCACCAGACCATCAGCCTGGTGGCGCGCTACCTCGAGGCCAACGGCATGCCGACCGTGGTGATCGCCTCCGCGCGCGACATCGTCGAGCATTGCGGCGTCGCCCGCATGGTTTTCGTCGATTTTCCGCTCGGCAATCCGTGCGGCGAGCCGTTCAAGGCGGACATGCAGCGCGACATCGTCGAAATGGCCTTCGGCGCGCTGGAGAGCGCCGAGGCGCCGCGCACCACCGTCGAGGCGCCCTATGTCTGGCCGCACGGCGATGCCTGGAAAGCGAAAATCTTCACCAGGGAGCAGCCCTTCCTGGAAGGCGAGGCCCACGAGCGCTGGCTGAAGGACAAGCAGGAATACCGCGACATGAAAGCCGACGGCCAGGTCTGATGACCGAGTTCGCCGAGCGCCAGGTCATCCTCTACGTCACGCCGCTGTGTTCGCCGTGCGAGCGGCTGAGGGCGTATCTGCGCTCGCGCGATGTCGCCTTCCGCGTCAAGGACCTGATGATGGACGAGGACGCGGCGGAACACTTGGAAAGCCGCAACGTGCGCGGCTCGCCCGCCCTTGAGGTCGACGGCGAGATCGTCGCCGGCCCGGCGCTCGACAAGGCGCGCATCGATGCGATGCTGGGCTTGTGAGGCGCGCCTAGGCCGCGACGTGCTCTAGGCTGCCGCCTTGACCCCGGTGACGCGGTGCAGGATGCCGGGGACGAAGACCTCGTCGCCGACAGCGGTGAAGCCGGCGGATGCGAAATAGCCGCGGCATTGCGCGATCGTGTGGGCCTTGCCGGCACTGTGGTCGAGCGCCTCGGACAGTCCCCACATGGCGGCGTCGAGCGGGCCCGAGCGGTCGTCGTACAGCATCTCGCCGACCAGGTGCATCTCGCCGCCGGCCGCCAGCGCGTCATGCGCGCTTCGCACCACCTGCTGGATCATGTCCTCGTCGTAGATCGGCAGGTTGCTTGCCATGACAATCACATCGGCGCCGGTCGGCAGCGCGTCGCGCGTGAAATCTCCGGCGCGGGTCGAAACGCGATCGCCAACGCCGCACTCGGCGAGGTAGTCCTTGGTCACCTCGACCACCGGCGGCAGGTCGAATACCACGGCCGTCAAATCAGGATAGGCGCGCACCGCCTGAATGCTGTACGCCCCCGAGCCGCCACCGAGATCGAGCAGTCGCCTACGCCCCGACAGATCGACCTGGCGGGCAAATCGTCGGCCCGCGCCCATGCCGATGCTGTAGGTCGCGGCATGATAGGCGCGCGCCTGCGCGACGCTGAGCTCGGCATATTTGCCGAGCGTGGTCGGCGGCGCCTTGCGGCGCAGGTGGTCGGTCAGGGCGAACCACTCCGCGACATCGGGCCGGGTAAAGGTCATCCACGGCCCGGCATAGCTCTTATTCCCCTTGACCAGGAAGCGCTCGGCGTCGGGTGCGTTGCGCAGCGCGCCGCCGCTCGTTTCGAGCAAGCCCATGCCAAGGCAGGCCGTGACCAGCCGCTCGGCGTTCAACGGCAGCACGTCCATCGCCGCCGCCAGCGCCTCGACCGTCCCGGCGCCCCGCGCGACATGGCTGAACAGTTCCAGATCGAGCGCCGCGAACAGCGTCGCCGACTCGGTATAGGCCCGAGCGATCCTTTGCAGACGGGTCGTATCGACACGCGGCCGGTCCATCATGAGCCCCTATCCGATGACGCTGGCAGCCAGCATATCGCAGAATCGGCGACAGAGCCCAGCGCCGCTGGCAGCCGTCAGGCTGCGCGGTCCCAACGGGTGCCGGCTTGGTGCGAATGCAAGCGCCTTGCGCCTGATGCGGTGTTGCGACACGCTCTTGCCGTAAGCGAGACGTCTTTCGGGGATGACAAAGAAAAAGTGGGGGATGGAAAATGACGACCGATTTGCTGTACTTGGCACTGAGTGCTGGTTTGTGTGCCGTTCTATGGGTTCCGTATGTTCTTTCGCGCCTGCAAACCTGGGGCCTCGTAAACGCTGTCGGCTATCCTGAAAATCCGCCGCCGCCGCCGGCCTGGGCCAAGCGAGCGAGCCGGGTGCACCTGAACATGGTGGAGAATTTGACGCCCTTTGCGGCGCTTGTCCTGGTTGCCCAGGCCGCCGGTGCCGCCAATGAGATGACGGCGCTCGGGGCGCAACTTTTCTTCTGGGCGCGGGTCGCCCATGCGGTGACCTTTACCTTTGGTGTCCCTTGGTTGCGGACGCTTAGCTTCGGCGTTGCGTGGGGTGGCATGGTGTTGATTTTCATCGAGATCGTCGGCGCATAAAGGGGCTCCCCGTCAGCGCAACGGCGCATGCGCCGTCTCGGCGAGGCGGGCGATGACCAGGAGGCTCAC
Organism: uncultured Rhodospirillaceae bacterium; assembly: GCA_964625645.1. Lineage (GTDB taxonomy): Bacteria > Pseudomonadota > Alphaproteobacteria > UBA7887 > UBA7887 > UBA7887. The sequence goes on along the minus strand of CAZVDW010000665.1, from coordinate 110 downwards.
GGCCGCCGCCGCCATGACGTAGAACACCGGTGCTATGGGGCTGCCGGTGGTCTCGATAAGCCAGGTTGCGAGGAAGGGCGCGAAGCCGCCGAACAGGGCCACCGCCAGGC
>CAZVDW010000664.1:0-5854 GCA_964625645.1 uncultured Rhodospirillaceae bacterium | reverse complement strand
GCGTCATCGTCGATGATCGGCGCGGTGCCGCCGGATACCTTGCCGGCCGATATGTAAAGCAGGAAGACGGCGGTCTGGAAGATGTTGAGCCCGACCAGCTTCTTGATCAGATTGCCGCGGTCGATGACCACGTAGAAGCCGATCATCATCACCAGCACGACGACCCAATAGGCGTAGCGACCGAGAATTTCCATCAGCCGCTCGCCTTGCCCGTGCCGCGTCCGGCGAAGCCGTAGTAGATCGTCAGCATGACCGCGCTGACCGTGATGCCGACGCCAAGCTCGACGATAAGAATGCCGTAATGGTGGCCATGGGCGGGATCGTGGGCGAGGCGGGCGTAATCGAGGAAGCGCCCACCCATCAGCACCGTGACGAAGCCCGTTCCGGCGTAGATTGTGAGGCCGATGGCGACCAGGCTCTGCACCACATTCGGCGGGATCGCTTGGCGCAGGGTCTCGAGCCCGAAGACCAGGCCGTAGAGAATGCAGCCGGCGGCGATGATCACGCCGGCCTGGAAGCCGCCGCCGGGGCCGTAGTCGCCGTGGAACTGGACGTAGAGCCCGAACAGGATGATGAACGGGATCAGGAACTTGGTCACGACGCGGAGAATCAGGAGGTCTTTCATTCCTCATCCTCCTTGCGCCGGCGCGTGCCCCGTCCGAGCAGCAGCATGACACCGACACCGGCGGTGAAGATGACGCCGACTTCGCCGAGGGTGTCGTAGCCGCGATAGTCCGCCAGCACCGAGGTGACGATATTGGGAATGCCGATGGCGTGCGGCGTCTCCTCGATATAGCGCGGTGCGACGTGGCCGTGGATCGGCGCGTCGGGATCGCCGATCAACGGCATGTCTGTGCCGGCATAGAGCAGAAGCGCGCCCGTGATCGAAACCACGGCAAGCGGCAGGATCGGGCGTTGCGTCGGCGTCTTCTCCTGGTCGTCGGTCAATGACAGGGCCATCAGACCCAGCACCGTGGTGATGCCGGCGCCGACCGCGGCCTCGGTAAAGGCAACGTCCACCGCGTCGAGCACCAGGAATATGCTGGCCATGACAAAGCTGTAAATGCCGCTCAGCATGACCACCGCGAGAATGCTGCGCATGCGCACGATGAGCAGCGCGGTGGCGACCAGCAGGGCGAGCAGGGCGATGTGGACGACCTGCTCCATCACCCGCCCTCCGCCTTGCCGTCGGCTTTGGGCTTCGCCCACGGCTTGAGACCGCTGACCAAGGCCGAGTGGGCCAGCGCGTGGCTCGCCGTCGGACTGGTGAAAAGCAAAAAGATGAGGATGAAGGCAAGCCGCGCCAGGTTCAGCGACCAGCCTGCTTCGATCATCATGCCGGCGATCACCAAGGCGGCACCCAGGGTATCCGTCATGCCCGCGGCATGAGCGCGGCTGTAGAAATCGGGCAACCGCACCAGGCCGATGCCGCCGATCAGGATGATCGCCGATCCCGAGAGCAGGCAGGCCCAAGCCAGGATATCGAGGACGACGCTCATTGTTGCGCGTCCCGCGGCTGGTCGTCGAAGGCGCCGAACTTGAAATACTTCATCGCGGCGATGATGCCGACGAAATTGATCAAGGCGTAGACCAGCCCGAGATCGAGAAAATCGGGCCGTCCCGTCATGAATCCCACCACCGAGATCAGCAGCACGGTCTTGGTGCCGAAGGCGTTGGCCGCCAGGATGCGGTCGAACACCGTCGGCCCCGCGACGGCACGCGCCACCGCAAGCCCCATGGTCACGAGCAGGGCGACGGCGGCAACGGCAAAGGCCGCTGTCATGCGCCGTTTCCTTCCAAGGCCGTGGCCTTTGCGTTCATGGTGCCCTGGCGCAGGTCCTCGGCGCCTTCGGCGGTCAGCGCGTGCACCAGGATCTTGCCCTCGCGCATGTCGACCGATACCGTTCCCGGCGTCAGCGTGATCGAATTCGCGAAGATGACCCGCCCGAGGTCTGTTTTCTGGCTGGCATCGACCTCGAACAGCATCGGGTCGATAGGCAGGCTGGGATCGATGATGCGGCGGCCCACGTCGATGTTGGCCTTGATGATTTCACCCAGCAGCCAAAGCCAATAGCCCGGCAGGCGCCACCACATGTGCAGCGGGTGGCTCTCATGGTCGACGACGTCGAAACGGCGCGCGAGATAGGTCACGAAGGCGCATGAGAGGGCGCCGAAGATCAATATCAGCGTTGTGTAATGCCCGGACAGAAGCAGCCATACGACCGCGAGCATGACGAATAGTGAGACCGTGTGTCGCACCCGTTCCCCCGAACCTTAGGACCGTCGTACGCGCTCAGTCGAGCGCCACCGCATAGGCATCGGCCGGACGCGCCTCATCGATGAGGCCTTGTTCGGCAAGAAAGCTACTAAACCGATCATATCGTCCCTTGTCGAGTGCCGCCGGGCGCAGCGCGAATCTTGGCAGAGTGTCGCGCCAGGCCCGCCGGTTGAGCTCATCATCCAACTCCGGGCGGCCCTTGATGAACAGCGCCCAGCTCTCCTCCGGGTGATTTACCAGAAATTGCACGCCGGCTTCGAGCGCCCGCAGGAAAGCAACCAGCTTCGGATCATCCACCCTGTCCCTGTGCGCGACCAGAATCAGCTCGTCATAGGCCGGCACCCCATGCTCTTCCACATAGAACGCGCGCCCGGGTTTGCCAGCAATATCCATCTGATTAAGCTCGAAATTTCGAAACGCGCCTATCACCGCATCGACCTGGCCGGAGATCAGGGAAGGCGACAGGGAAAAGTTGACGTTGATCAGGGTTACGCTGTCCAGGCCCAGGCCCTCGCGCGCCAGCATGGCGCGGAGCAGGGCGTCTTCGAAGCCGCCAACGGAAAAGCCAACTTTTCGTCCATCCAGGTCGGCGATCGAGCGAATCGGGCTGTCGGCCAGCACGACCAGGGCGTTGAGCGGAGTCGCGACGAGCGTGGCAAAGCGGGTTAGCGGCAGCCCTTGGGCGACCTGGATGTGAAGCTGTGGCTGGTACGAAACAGCAATATCGGCTTGCCCGGCCGCAACCAGCTTGGGTGGCGCCGACGGGTCGGCAGGGGCCACCAGCTCCACGCTCAGGCCATGTTCGGCGAACAGGCCTTTTTCCTGGGCAACGATCAGCGGTGCGTGGTCGGGATTGACGAACCAGTCCAACAGCACCGTCAGCTCCTCAGCCGCACCGGCAGGCGGTGTAATGGCGCACAAGGCTGTAAGAAGAGCTGCGGCGGAGTGTTTGATCATGGACTTGTCCTTATGCATAACCGGTCGGCCAAGGCGGGATACTAGAATTTGCGCGGCCGTGCCAGCACAAGCGAAAAGGCTTTGTCGTCCGGGGTGAAATGAAGCACGGTCTCGAAGCCGCCTTCAGCCAGCGTAGCCTCCAGCGCTTCCCCGGTGAACTTGCGGCTGATCTCGGTCAGGATCGCCTCTCCGCGCCCGACCCGGATCGACGTGCCCAGACTGCCGATACGGATTTCCTGGTCCGCCTGCGATACCAGATGCATCTCGATACGCGACTGCTCGGCGTTGAAAGCGGCACGATGGAGGAATTGTCCAGGCTCGAAATCGCACTCCGCCTCCGCATTGAGGACGCTCAGCAGGTTCATGTTGAATGCCGCCGTCAGGCCATCGCTATCGTTGTAGGCCGCGTTCAAGACCGGTTCCGGCTTGACCCGGTCCGCACCCAGCAGCAACAGGTCGTCGGAGCTCATGCGTCGGCGAATGTCTTCGAGAAAGGCCACGGCCTCGGCATGCTCGAGATTGCCGATGGTGCTGCCCAGGAAGCAAATCAGCCGCCGTCCGTCGAAGCTCGGCAGATTCGCAAGCCCGGCGTCGTAGTCGCCGACAAGCAGGCTTACCTTGAGCCATGGGTAACGCTGCAGCAACTGCTCGGCGGCGAGACGCAGGGCATCCTCGGAAATGTCGAAGGGGGAATAGCTGGGATAGAGGCTGGCAGCCTCGCAGGCGTCCAGCAAACGCCGGGTCTTGCGCGACATGCCACTGCCGATCTCGAGGATGTCGTCCGGCTCGGCGGCGGCGATGATGCGTTCCGCGCTGTCGCTGAGAAGGGCGTCCTCTGTGCGCGTGAGGTAATATTCAGGGGTCTCGCAGATGCGATCGAAGAGATGCGAGCCGCGTTCGTCGTAGAAATATTTGGGCGGAAAGACACGCGGCGGGCTCAGCAGGCCCTGGCGCAGATCGTCTTCCAGCGTGGCCACGGCGCGGGCTCCGGCAACAATGCGGCAGTCCAGTCTTCCCGTGTCGATGCCCGCTGGGGCCGAAACGTCCATACCAAGCTCCTTCGCCGCGGCTCTGTTGCCGAGCCTCCGGCTAGGCTAACATCTGGCCGACGCGAAACAAGCCCGGGCTCCGTGGGGGGCCATACTCCGATGTGCCGACATGCCGCCTATCTCGGTCCAGCGATATCGCTTAGCCGCTTTCTGGAGGATCCGGACCACAGCCTGGTGACCCAGGCTTACAAGCCGCGCGAGATGCTGACGGCCACCCTCAATGCCGACGGCTTTGGCATCGGTTGGCAACTCGCCGATGGCAGTTTCGGCACCTACACCAACCCCATGCCTGTCTGGTCCGACGTCAATCTTGCGCATATCGGGCGGGCGCTTGTCAGCCCGCTATGGCTTGGCAATGTACGCAGTGCCACGCCGGGGCTGCCGGTAAATCAGGCCAACACCCATCCCTTCCTTGTAGAAGGCCGATTGTTCTCCCACAACGGTTTCATCCATGGCTTCGCTGACGGCCCGCGCGCGCGCCTGCGTGCCCACCTCGAGGCCCGGCACGACGCGCCGATTCGCGGCAACACCGATTCGGAATACCTCTTTGCCGCGCTGCGTCAGGAGCTCGACGGCGCCAACGACGGCGAGACGGCCCTGCGCCGGCTGTTCGACCGTGTGGAGGATTGGCTCGGCGGCGTACACGGGTTGTTCAATTTCCTGCTGGCCGATGGCGAGGCCGTCTATGCCAGCCGTTTCGCGGTTCGCCACGAGGCGCCGTCGCTTTATGTCGGCAGCGATCCCATGTTCGCTGGCGGCTGGCTGGTGGCTTCCGAGCCCTTTACCGATGACACCTCGTGGCAGCCGGTTCCCGACGATCATCTCGTGGTTCTCCGCCGCGGCGCCGGGCCACGTCTGGAGGCCCTATGAGCGAACGCCTGGCACAGCTCGGCAACGAGATACTGGCCCTTGCCGAGCAACTCGACGACGCCGAGCTGAGACGGCAGTTTCATCCGGCGCTGAGCCCGATCGGTTGGCACGCGCGTCATTGCGCCTTCATCGAGGCCTTGTGGATTCGCGAGCGCGTTCTCGGCGACGACAGTCTCACCGCGTCATTGCATCGCCTGTGTCTGCCCGAGCTTGCGCCAAAGGCCGAGCGCGGTGCGGCGTTGCCTGAGCGCACGGCATTGTTCGACTGGTGCCGGCAGACCATGGCCGAGAGCCAGGCACTGCTGGATCGCACCGCCGGTCATCCGCTGTGCGAGGACGGCTATCTCGTCGCTTTTCTCATCAGCCACCACGCCCAGCATCTGGAGACCATGCGCTTGGTGCTGCGCGAGCGCTCACCGGTCCCGGCAGGGCACGTCATCACGGCAGCGCCGCCGAACCGCGAGGCGCGTGTTGTCGCGGCGGGCACATGGCGCATCGGCACGGACGGCGGCTTTGGCTTCGACAATGAAGGGCCGGCTCAGAGTCGCGAAGTGCCCGAGTTCGCCATCGCCGCCCGCCCGGTGACCAATGGCGAGTATCTCGGCTTCATGGAGGCGGGGGGCTACAGGGACCGGCGCTATTGGAGTGCCGCCGGCTGGCGCTGGCTGACCATGGCCGGGGTGACGCAGCCCCACCATTG
>CAZVDW010000663.1:0-2898 GCA_964625645.1 uncultured Rhodospirillaceae bacterium | reverse complement strand
CGGATCGAGGCCGGTGGTCGGCTCGTCATAGAAGATCACGATCGGCGCCATGGATAGCGCACGCGCCACCGCCAGGCGCTTGGCCATGCCGCCGGACAGGCCGCCAACCTGTGAGTCCAGAAACCCGTCGTCCGAGGGCAGCTCTACCGATTCCAGGACCGAGCGCGCGATGGGCAGGATCTCGGCGTCCTCCAGGTCCCTCACCTCGCGCAGCCACAAGGCAATGTTTTCGAAGACACTGCTCGAAAAGAGGGCGTTGCGCTGAAACACCACGCCCCAGTGGAAGTGGATATTGTCGAGCCCCCGATCGCTGAGCTCCGCCAGGTCGACCAGGGGCGTGCCATCCTGGTCGTGGTCGGCAACCAGAATGCGTCCGGCATCGGGATTGAGCAGCCCGAGCAGGATGTTGAGCAACACCGACTTGCCGCAGCCCGAGCCGCCGACGATCGCCAGCACCTCGCCGCTGGCGACGTCGAGGTCGATGCCTTGCAAAACCTTGTGCTTGCCGAAGGCCTTGTGGATGCCCTCGGCCCGCATTTCTATGGCGCCGCTCATGCCTTGGCTCCGCTGCCGAGGATCGCGGGCGATGGCACGATATAGCCTTCGCCAGGGCCTCCCATGGCGGCGATCGCCCCTTCCAGATAGCTTGTGATCTCCTGAACAACCTTGGCATCTTGCGCTGCAAGCAGCGCCCGCGCCCGCACCGTGCTCGACCGCACGGCGGCGATAATCTCCACCGCCGAGCCGACCCGCCACGCCAGGTCAAGCAGGCCCGTGCGAATATCGGCAAAGCCGGTCTCGCCGAGCGCGGCTGCCAGGGCGCCAGCCCCGGAAAACTGGAAGAAATCCGGCCCATGGGGCAACGGCACATCGGTGTTTCCGTGGGCGGCGATGGCGGCGTAGATCATGCCGAAGGCGTTTTGCGGCGAGGGGGTATCCCAGACACTCAGCGCCAGCCGCGCGCCAGGCCGCAATACACGATGCATCTCGCGCAAGCTGGCTTCCGGGTCCGGCAGATGGATCACGCCGTAGCCGCAAACCACGGCATCGAAGGCACCATCCGCAAACGGCAAATCCTGGGCATCGCCGCAGTGGAACTCAGCCTCGGGCACGGCCGCCCGGGCATGCCCGACGACCTCCTCCGAAAAGTCCAGCCCGACCGCCTCGGCACCGCGTGCCACGGCGCCGGCGGCCAACATGCCGGGTCCGGTGCAGACATCGAGCAGGCGCATACCCGCGCGGACGCCTGCCGCATCCAACGTCGCCGCCACGCTTTGCCGCGTCACCTCGGCCAGCGTGTTCTCATAGCCGGCTATCGAGCGCCCCCAGCCTTCTCGCTCGAAGGCCGTAAAGGCGTCTGGTGCGTTCGACTTCTCTATCGTCACGACACCCCCCCGTTGGGACCGAAGACACGCACGGTCATCGGTGCCTCGCGGCCGCGAATTTCGACCTCGTGGCGGGGCGCGGCATCGCCGTCGAGCCCGGCGAGGCGGGCGGCGTCCTCGGAGACCACGAGCCGAGCCTTGAAGTCCTTGGTCATGCCTTCGAGGCGGCTTGCGGTATTGACCACATCGCCGACCACGGTGATTCCCAAGAGCTTGTCGTAGCCCATCTCGCCAACGATCGCGGCGCCGGCATGAATGCCGATGCCGATGCGCAGGGGCTCGGCCAACTCGGCCCCCAGCATCTCGTTGAGCCGCTCAAGGCGCTCGCCCATCAATTGCGCCGCGCGCATGGCATCGCGGCAGCCGCTCTCGGCATCGCCGTCGAGGCCGAACAGCGCCATGATGCCGTCGCCGACGAACTCGTTGACCTCACCGCCCGCCTCCTCGATAGCTTCGGCCATGCTGGCACGGTAGCGATTGAGCACGAAGACCACGTCGAAGGGCAGGCGCGATTCGGCAAAGCGCGTGAAGCCGCGCAGATCGGCAAAGAGCACGGCCACGGGTTGCTCCTCGCTGCGCCGGCCGCCGCCGCGCTGCCAGGCATCGGCAGCGGTCGCGGTGGCGGGCAATAGTGGCGAGACGGCAATGTCGTGATCGGGACGAAGCTGGCAGGCGAGCCGCACGGAGCTTGGCGCCGAGATGCGCTCCAGCACCTTGGCTTCCTCCGTTGACGGCGCCGGCAGCCAGTCGCCGCCACGGTCGATATGCACGCGGCAGGTCGAGCAGCGCCCGTTGCCGCCGCAAACGGAGGGATGCGCAATGCCCGCGGCGCGCAGGGTCTCCAGCACGCTCATGCCCGGCAACATCTCGAATTTCTTGTTGTCCTCATAATAAAGTCTGGGGTGCTTGACCCGCGAGCGCGCCATGGCACGCAGCCAGCGGGCAGCGAAGAGCAGCAGATAAATGGCCGCAAAGACCGCCATGGTCACGTTCATGCGCAGCAAGACCCACTCCAGATCGTCAGCAGAGGAATTGGCCTTGGCGAAGACCTCCGCCAGCCAGCCCTCGGTTTGCGCCAGCCGCCGCGCTTGCATGCCGGCAGAAACGTAGCCCGCCAGTGCCAAGGCCGGCAGCAACAAGGCCAGGGCACGCGTGAGCCCCTGCCAGCGGGCATACCAGGGCTTGAGACGCAGCCAGGCGTGCAGGCCGAGCCAGGCGTGCAGCCAGACGATAATGAGGGTCATCGCCTGCATCGCGCCGAAGTCCGGGCGCAACACCCACAACACCGCTATCTCCTCAATGTAATCGACCTCGACCGCGCGGTATTCCTCCAGCATGCGGGTGCCGAAAATATGGCCGGCAAGCATCAACGGCACGAGCAGGCCAAGGATGGTCTGCCAAAGCTGCCAGCGCGGCAGGCGAAGGGTCTGGCGGGCATAAAGAGACCACAGCGCCGTGACGACGTGCACGAGCGCAGCGCCGACAAGAAGCGTCGTGCCCAGCCACGTCTGCC
>CAZVDW010000662.1:0-6445 GCA_964625645.1 uncultured Rhodospirillaceae bacterium | reverse complement strand
ATTGGTCTTGGGCCCGCTTTCGGAAACGTAGACGATACGGGTGTCGAAATAGCCGTCCTCACCGGTCAGGCGTTTATAAATGGCGTCGGCGATTAGGTGGGCGATGCGCCGCCAGTTGTCCTTGGCCGTGGTGTAGACCAGACCCGTCATCTGTTGTTCGGCAAAGACGTCCCAGAGCCGGAATTCGGCCTGCAGTTTGCCGTCCGAACCCAGTCTGGCGGTCCCCGTGACCAGCGCCTGGGCGTTGATGATGCGCCAATCACCGAAGCGCGGCTGCACCCGCATGGCAGCCGGCGACTGGATGAAGGCGCCACGGTCGATGGGCTGGAAGAGGCCCGAACGCTCGAGATCGGCGCTGATGACGTCGGCGATGCCGCGGCCCAGGCGCAGGGCCTCGGCGTCGGCGGCATCGAATTCGCTGACCGCCAGCACCAAGGGGTCGACGTTGCCTTGCGTGATGTCGATCTTCAACAACGCCGCCGCCGGCCCGGCCGTAAGCGTCAGGCCGAGCAGCACAACCAGGGCCAGCGCCAATCTTTTGCGCAAGTGGGTACTATTCACCCCGTGAACATCTCCCGTGGATCGAATTTCAGTTCCATCTCCCGCCACTGCTCGTAGCTCGCCTGTGGCAACTCATAGGGCGCGCAACGACGAATGGCGCGCAAGGCGCTTTCGGCTGCCACCCTGAAATACTCTTCGCCCAGGCGCTCGGTGTTGACCAACTCCGGCGCCCCGCGCAGGCTGCCTTCGGGAGTTAACGATATGCGGACGATTACCACAAGGTCTTTGGCATCGCGAGCACCGGCCGGCACGCTCCAGCATTTCTGCATCTTGGTTTTGACGTAGTCGATCTGCGACAGCGTCAGGCGCTGAAACAGACGCGATTGGGCGCGCCGGGACGAGACCGCTGACGCCATCGGTTTGGCGGGTGCGGGCTTGGGTCGCTGGGCCATCTGTTCCTCGCGCTTCTTGTCCAATAGTGCCGCGATGCGCTGAGGATCGAAGCGCGGCTTGCGTTTCGGCTTGTGCCGCGGCAGCGCCCGGGCCACTGCCTTGGGCCGAGGCTTGGGCTGCGGCACAGCCTTGGGCTGTGGTTTGGGTTTGGGTTTCGGTTCGGCTTTGGGTTCCGCTGCCGGTTCGGGTTCCGGTTCGGGTTCGGGTTCGGGCTCCGGTTCCGGTTCGGGTTCGGGCTCGGGCTCGGGCTCCGGCTCCGGCTCGGGCTCGGGTTCCGGCTCGGGCTCGGGCTCGGGTTCCGGCTCCGGCTCGGGCTCGGGCTCGGGCACAGGATCGGGGCCGTCCGGGCTGACGCCACGCTCCAACAGGTACTGCTCGATGGCGGCCGTACGAAGTTGCGTGGTGATGGTTTCGGGTGGGCCGGTGAAGCGCAGACCGAGCGGCGGCACGTCGCGGTGATCGTCGAAGCGCGTCAAGAGCGTGGCATCGACAAGCCATCCCGAAAGGTCGAACGAGCCGACCAGGTCTCCGGTGGCCCTTTCGCCGACCAGCCGCACGTCGTCGCTGCGCATCTCGCCGTCAGCGATCGTGAAGCTGCCCGAGAGGGAGCGATAGCGGCTGCTTCCGGCACTGGTCGCGCGTGCCGCCAAGGCGATGAACGCGGCCACCGAGGCGGTATCATCGAGGCCCGCCGACAGCGCCGCCAAATCGAGCACATCGATGACCCCGGTTCCGACTTCGCGGAAGCGCCCCTTGCCGGTCAGGGCCAGAATCATCTGTTGCTGGCTGGCACCGCTGGTGCTGAACGTGCCATCGAACGTGGCCCGCCCGTCTATCGCCTCGATCCCGGCGATGCTGCCCAAGGCCTCGCGCATCTCGAACTCGTCGAGCTCGACCGCAAGGCGCACACGGGGCACGGTGCCTGACACCAGTTGCCCGCTGAGAACGAGCCTGCCGCCCATCAACCCGCCGGCAAGGCGCGTGACATCAAGCCTGCCGTTGTCGAGGGCGAGGGCAAGCTCCGCGCCGACGATATCCCAGTCGCCGATTGCCAGGGTCTCGGAAGACAGCTTGACCGACGCATCGAAGCTGTTCAGCGCGCTGAGATCAAAAGGCTCGCGCGACCATTCGCCAGGCGCCGATTGGCCACCATCGACCGGAACCAGCAAAGCCAAAATGGCGTCCGCGGCCATGGGGCCCGTGGTAAGGTCGACCGCCAATTCGGGGCGCACGCCTTTGAGCGCCAAAGACAGATTTCCCAACACCGGCGAGCCGCCAAGATTGGCGCTCAGATTGAGCGCGGAGATCGCCTGCGCATCTCCGTTTACCCGGGCGCTCACTGCGAGCGGGCCGCGCATTTCCCTGGACGGTTTTTCCAAGCCAAAGCCAGCGATCAATCCGGCCAGATCGGGATGGTCGAGCTCGGTGGCGAGCGAGACGCTAAGGGCACCAGGCAGCCCCTCCAGGCGACCGTTCGCGGCCACGTCACCGCCAGCCAGACCCAGTTTCGCAACAATCTCCAAACCGGCCAGTTCTCCCTTGGCCGAGCCGTTCAGGGTTACCGGCGCCGCCAGGGCGCGCGGGGCACCATTATCGAGAAGATCGGCCGCGCGCAGCAGACGCGCCAGGTCCGGATGAGCGAATTCGCCTTCGAGGTCGACGCGTGGCGTCGCCGCAAGCTCTTCCAGACGCCCGAATATCCTGATATTCGCCTCCGACAGGGACGTCCTCAGGTCAACCTCGAAATCCGCTGCCGTGCCGTCGATCTTGGCCTCGACGACGACCGGCGCCGCCAACGACGGCGGTACCTCGCCCAGCAACAACCCGACCGCCTCGAGCAATCGCCCGACATTGTCGTTGCTCAACGTGGCCTCACCCTCGAACGACGGCTCGACCATCACTCGCGACAGCGTGCCGTCGACATCAAGGCGGCTTTCCAAAGCCTCCAGAGTGCCATCGACAACCAAAGCGTCGAGCCCACCGGCAAAACGCGCATCAACGGTGAGTGCCCCTGCGAAAGCGGGCGGCAGGTCAGCGAGCTCAGGCACGACCCGCGTCATCGCGGAGAGGTCGGCGGTATCGAACTGCAAACCAAGATCGATAATCGGCTCGGCGGCCATGTTCGCGATACTGCCGGTCACCTTGGCGTTGGCCCCCGCCAGGTCGCCTACGCCGACATCTCGTAAGGTGAGGTTGCCCGATTGCAGCAAGCCGTCGAGCCGCAAGCCGCTGATGGGCAGCTCGTGCCATGTCAGACTGTCGGCCTGAAGCACAAAATCGGCATCGAAGTCGGCCAGCAACGACATCAGGCCCTGGCCAGCATTCTCATTTCCGTCCGGCCCTTCCTGCTCCGGCGGCGGCCGGGTTCCCGGCGGCGCCAGCTCTGCCCCGCGGCGCTGCGCATAGGCGTCGAGATTGAGCCGATCGATGGTGAGGTTGATGCCGAAAGCCGGGCGGGCGCGATTGGCATAGGCGACGCCACCCAGCAGTTGCGACGCGTCCAAACGCACATCGATGCCCGTGACCTGGCCGCTGACCGAGTCGCCATCGATCGCGGCCATCAGATTGAACGTACGCAGCCGGTCCGCCGGCACACTGGAGATGTCCGCACCAAGCCAGCCGAGCATCGAGCGCAAGTTGTCCGATGCCGCCTCCAGCCGCCCCGAAAAATGCGGTCGCTCCCCGGCCACGGCAATGCTGCCCGTGAAACCGGCATTCGAGCCGCCAGGCAGAAGCGCGGACAAACGCTGGATACCGACCACGCCTTCCACCAGCGTCGCCTCGACCACGGCCTGCCGCACGATCTGGCCACGATAGACCAAGGCGTCGACGGAAAGTTGGAGCTTGCCGGCATTCAAGCCTGCGAACGGCATCCCCGCCGCCTCGCCCTCGGCGCGTTCCGCCTCACCCGACGCGGCAAGGAGGGCGTCGAGATCCAGGCGGCTGGCGGTCAGATTGGCTTCGAGGCGCGTCGGCTTGGCAAAGCTGCCCGCCGCCTCTCCCTTGGCGATCATGTCGCCCATGCGGAAATCGATCTCGGTAGCCGAGAAATCATTGGGCGTAAAATCGACCCTGCTGGTGATTTCCGTGCGCTGGTCGCCAAACGTGGGCATGGCAAAGTGTTGCCCACTCAATCTGGCGACAAGGTCGACGATGGCATTGGGGCCAGCCGCCTTGACGCTCATCTTGCCGTCGATACCCGGGTCCGCTGTATCCAGAACCCCGCCACCGGAGAACTCCACGGCAGCACCCAGCGCCAGCGCCTGCAAGCGCATCGCCACGCGCTTCTCCGCCACGATCTGGCCCAGCGACAGATCCACTTCGGCCGGCACGCCGCGCAGCGTCAACGTGCCGCGGCCGCGGAACGGTCCCGAGAGCGACTCGGCGGCGAGCACCAGATCGACATTCTCGATACGCTCTTCGCGGCCCGCCGCCTGGTCATGCCAGACCAGCAGACCGCGTTCGACCTCAACCCGCTCGAGACTCATGTTGATGTCGCCGCTGAGCAGGCCCGAACCGATGCCCGGAAGCACGTTGGAGCCAAAATCCTCATCAAGGCTGCCTTGCAAGCGCCAATTGAGGCTGCCGTCAGGTCGCCGCTCAAGATTGACCTCGGCCCCGACCAGAGTAATGCTGTCGACGCGCAATTTGCCCGTCAGCAAGGCCACCATGCCAATATGGACATCGAGCGATTCGAGCTCCGCCATCGCCGCATCCGACGTGCCATCGCCATCGCCGATGCGCACGCGCGCCGCGGAGAAGGTAGGCTCGGGCAACATCGCAAAATCGATGCCGCCGTCCACCGCGACGTCCCAACCGGTCGCAGCCTCCAGCTGGGCCACGATCTGCGGCTTGAAGCGGTTCCAGTCGACAAAGCTCGGGCCCCCCAGCAATGCTGCGAGCACAAGCACAGAGACTGCTGCCACACCGTAGAGAACCGCCTTCAAGTCTGCATTCTCCGTGGCATCAAGCAAAATCCGTCCAAGGCGATCTCCCGCAAGCTTGCGCAGCCTGCAAACGCCGGTAATCTAACCAATGCGACAATGCTGATATAGAGCGCAATAGCCTGATCGCGACATCGGCCCTCACGCGGCCCACCGGTCCGCGCTTCTCCCAGGGCTCAGGTAGTCAATCTCGGCGATTACCGCAAGCGGTCTGGCAAAAATTGCGTCGTGGCAGGCGAGCGGACGGTGACACATGAAAACTTCGGATCTATTCGTCAAGTGCCTTGAGGCGGAGGGCGTCAGCCACGTCTTTGGCGTGCCGGGCGAGGAAAACGCCCACGTGATGATGTCGTTGGAGGACAGCGACATCACTTTCGTTCTATGCCGCCACGAGCAAGCCGCGGCCTTTATCGCGGATGCCTATGGACGGCTGACCGGCAAGGCCGGGGTTTGCCTGGGCACGCTGGGCCCCGGCGCCACCAATCTCGTGACCGGCGTGGCGGACGCCAATATGGACCGCTCGCCCCTGGTGGTGATCACGGGCCAGGCCGCGACCCGGCGCATGCACAAGGAGAGCCACCAGCATATGGATGTGGTCGCGATGTTTCGCCCAGTGACGAAATGGGCGCATTCGGTGAGCCACGCCGGGGCGATTCCCGAAATCGTGCGCAAGGCGTTCAAGACGGCCGAGGCCGAAAAACCGGGTGCCGCGCTGATCGAATTGCCCGAGGATATCGCGGCCGAGGAGACTGACGGCACACCGATCGCCAGCCAGCGCACGCGCCGCGCCGGCGCCGACCACAAAGCCGTCGCCGCAGCGGTCGAGCGAATCGCCGCCGCGCGCAATCCCATTGTGCTCGCAGGCAACGGCGCCATCCGCAAACGCGCTTCACAGCAGTTGCGGCGATTCGCCGAGCTCGCCGGGGTCGGCGTGGTGAATACCTTCATGGGCAAGGGTGCCGTGCCGCGCGCAGACCCGCACTGCCTGTTCACCATCGGCCTGCAGGGCGGCGATCATGTCAATCTGGCGATCGACGAATCCGATCTGGTGATCACCGTGGGCTACGACCTGGTCGAATACGGCCCGGCCTTCTGGAACCGCGGCCACGCGACGCCGGTCATCCACATCGATTTCACGCCGGCGGAAACCGACGCAGCCTATCCCGTGGCGGTGGAAGTGGTCGCCGATATCGCCGATGCGCTTTGGCAGATCAACGAGGCCTTGTTGCGCGATCACAAGGCGTCTCTGCCCTTGTTCGATATCGCCAAGCGGCAGCTGCTGCGCCAGACCATCGCCGACGACCTTGCCGCCGACAGCGACGACCAAGGCTTCCCCATCAAGCCGCAGCGCCTGATCGCCGATTTGCGCGCCGCCATGGGCCCGTCCGACATCGTGCTGTCGGACGTCGGCGCCCACAAGATGTGGATGGCGCGCTACTACCAATGCGACGAGCCCAACACCTGCCTGATCTCGAACGGTTTCTGTGCCATGGGTTTCGCGCTGCCCGGTGCCATCGGCGCCAAGCTCGCCGAACCGAAAAGCAAGG
>CAZVDW010000661.1:0-5638 GCA_964625645.1 uncultured Rhodospirillaceae bacterium | reverse complement strand
GTCGGCGGCGTCGGTTATCTGGTCTTTTGTTCGGGCGGCACGCTGGGCCGCTTGGCGGTGGGGGAAGTCGCCTCGCTCGAGATCGAGACCCATGTGCGCGAGGACCACATCCATCTTTTCGGTTTTCAGGCGCCTGCCGAGCGGGCCTGGTTCCGCCTGCTGCAAACCGTGCAGGGCGTCGGCGCGCGCCTGGCGCTGGCGGTGCTCTCGCTGCTGGCACCCGACGAGCTGGCCACCGCCATCGCCGCCCAGGACACGGTCTCCCTGCGCCGGGTTCCCGGTGTCGGGCCGAAAGCGGCCCAGCGCATCGTTGCCGAGCTCAAGGACAAGGCCCACGCGGTCTCGCCCGATGTCGCCATCGTTGCCGAGGCCGCGGGCACGCCGGGCGACGGCAGCACGGGCGAGGCCGTCTCGGCCCTGGTCAATCTCGGCTATGGCCGCAGCGAGGCCTTCGCGGCGGTTGCCGGTGCCGCGCGCCAGCTGGGCGAGGGTGCCGATGTCGGCGGCCTCATCCGCCAGGGCCTCAAGGCGCTGGCGCCGGCATGAGCGCGACGGCGGAACAGCGGCTGGTCGATGCCGGCGAGGCGCCCGATGACGGCGACACCGCGCTGCGTCCCCAGACCCTCGATGCCTTTGTCGGCCAGGCCGAGCTGCGCGCCAATCTCGGCGTCTATGTGAGTGCTGCCCGCCAACGCCAGGAAGCGCTCGACCACACTCTGTTCTCCGGCCCGCCCGGCCTCGGCAAGACGACCCTGGCGCAAATCGTCGCCCGCGAGCTCGGCGTCAGCTTTCGCGCCACCTCGGGTCCGGTGATCGCCCGTGCCGGCGACCTTGCCGCCCTGCTCACCAATCTCGAGCCCCGCGACGTGCTCTTTATCGATGAAATTCACCGTCTCAATCCCCAGGTCGAGGAAGTGCTCTATCCGGCGATGGAGGATTTCCAGCTTGACCTGATCATCGGCGAGGGCCCCGGCGCGCGCTCGGTGCGCATCGACATAGCCCCCTTCACCCTGGTCGGCGCGACGACGCGCTCAGGGCTGGTCGGCACGCCGCTGCGCGACCGCTTCGGCATTCAGGAGCGCCTGCGCTTTTACCGCACCGAGGAGCTGGAGGCGGTGGTCGGGCGCGGCGCCCGCGTGCTCGAGATGGCCTTGTCCGACGACGGCGCGCACGAGATCGCGCGCCGTGCCCGCGGCACGCCGCGGGTTGCCGGCCGTCTGTTGCGCCGGGTGCGCGACTTCGCCACCATCGGCGGCGCTGCTGTGGTCGATGTGGAAATCGCTTCGGATGCGCTCGCCCGCCTCGCCGTGGACAGCCGCGGGCTCGATGCCATGGATCGCCGCTACCTGGCCTGCATCGCCGACAATTACGGCGGCGGCCCGGTCGGTGTGGAAACCCTGGCCGCGGCGTTGTCGGAAGAGCGCGATACCATCGAGGACGTCATCGAGCCCTATCTGATGCAGCAGGGTTTCCTGGCACGCACGCCGCGCGGGCGCGTGCTGACGCAGATCGCCTGGCAGCACATAGAGCGCACGCCCTCGCAGGCCGCGCTCGAACAGCTCGAGCTGCTCGGCCCGGAGGGAGGCGATGGCTGATGTGCATCGCTGGCCGCTCCGCGTCTATTACGAGGACACCGATGCCGCCGGCATCGTCTACTATGCCAACTACCTCAAATTCGTCGAGCGCGCGCGCACCGAGTTGCTGCGCGAGCATGGTATCGACTACCAGCGCCTGCTCGCGGGCGAGGGCTTGGTCTTCGCCGTGCGCGACTGCGCCATCGACTATCTGCGCCCGGCGCGCCTCGACGATACCCTCGAGGTGCAAACCCGGGTGGTCGAGATCAGCGCCGCGGCAATCCGTATCGAGCAGACGGTGTTGCGCTCGGCCGAGCTGCTGGTGCGCGTCGCCCTGCGCATCGTCTGCCTGCGCCAGGACGGTCGTCCCGCGCGCCTGCCCGCTGCGGTGCGCGAGGCCGTCTCTGCCTATCAATAAGCCGAACATGATTCCGGCAAGCCCAACGGAGAGCACGATACAAGCATGGAAGCGTTAGCCCCTGAGGCGGCCGGGATGGCCGCCGACCTCTCAGTCTGGGCCCTGGCCAGCCAGGCCGACATCGTGGTCAAGCTGGTGATGATCGTGCTCCTGGTCGCCTCGCTGTGGTGCTGGATGATCATCTTCGAGAAGTCGCGCCAGCTGCGGCGTTTGCGCGCCAAGGCGGATGCTTTCGAGGATTCCTTCTGGTCCGGCGGCTCGCTGGAGGAGCTTTACGAGCGCGTCGGCCAGGCGCCCGACCATCCGCTCGCCATGTTGTTCTCGGTCGCCATGCGCGAATGGACCCTGGCCACGGCGCACGGCATGGCGGTTTCCGAGACGCCTGGCCAGGCGGCCCTGCAAAGCCGTATCGATCGCGTGATGAACGTCGCCTTGCAGCGTGAGATGGAAGGTCTCGAGCGGCGCATCGGCTTTCTCGCCACGGTGGGCTCGACAGCGCCCTTCGTCGGCCTGTTGGGCACGGTCTGGGGCATCATGAACAGCTTTCAGGCCATCGCCGGCACGCGCAACACTTCGCTGGTGGTGGTCGCACCCGGCATTGCCGAAGCCTTGCTGGCAACGGCGCTGGGCCTGGTCGCTGCGATCCCGGCCGTGGTCGCGTACAACAAGCTGTCCGGCGATCTCAACCGCTATGCGGGGCGCCTCGAGACCTTTGCCGGCGAGTTCAGCGCGCTGTTGTCGCGGCAGATGGCCGAGCGGGTGGCCTGATGGCGGCAACGGGCATCAAGCGCACCGCCGGCCAGCGCTATCGCCCGATGGCGGAGATCAATGTCACGCCGTTCGTCGACGTAATGCTGGTGCTGCTGGTGGTGTTCATGGTCACTGCGCCGCTGCTGACCGTCGGTGTCGAGGTCGATCTGCCGGAGACCAACGCCAGCGGCCTGCCCGGCGACGACGAGCCGTTGACGGTGAGCATCGATGCCGAAGGCATGGTCTTCCTGCAGGAGCTGGAAGTCGATCTGTCGGAGCTGATTCCGAAGCTGCAGGCGGTCGCCGCCGAACGCCCGGACCTGCGCATTTTCGTGCGCGGCGACAAGGGCGTGGCCTACGGCCGGGTGATGCAGGTCATGGGCACGATCAACGCCGCCGGCTTCGGCGAAGTGGGTCTGGTCACCGAGCTGCCGGCGCCGCAGCGGGGTGGTGGCTGAGCGATGCTGCGGGCGCTGGGCAAATCGATGCTGCTGCACCTCGTGGTGATCGCGCTCGCCTATGTCGGCGTGCCGCATCTGTTCGAGGCGCCGCCGCCGCAGGAGACCGTGACCACGGCGACTTTCGTGCCCATCGCCGAAGCCCGCAATCTGCCCGACGTGATGCCCGCCTTGGACGAGCCCGAGCCCGAGCCGGAGCCGAGCGAGGCGCCGCCGCCACCGCGCGTGGAGGACACGCCGCCACCCCCGCCGCCACCTGAGCCCGAGCCCGAGGTGGCAGAGCCGCCGCCGGAACCCGAGCCCGAGCCCGAGGTGGCAGAGCCGTTGCCGGAACCCGTGCCCGAGCCCGTCGAGGTCGCGGCCCTGCCACAGGATATCCAGCGGCCGCGGGACAAGCCCACGCCGCCGCCGCGGCTCGATTTCGAATCCGCGCTGCAAAGCCTGGAGGAGATGGAGCCGGCGCCGCGCCAGCCCGATCCCGAGCCGGAGGCGGTGCCCGAGGCCGCCGATCCCATCGAGCAATTGCTGGCCGAGGCCGATACGCCCTATCGCTTCGACATTCCGCTCAGCCAGACCGAGATCGACACCATTCGCTCGCAGATCCAGCGCAATTGGAGCGTGCCCGCCGGGGCCCGCGATGCGCATGAGATGCGCGTCACCTTGCGGCTTCAGTTGGGCCGTGACGGCAGCGTCGAGCGCGTCGAGGTCGACGAAAGCGACCGGGCGCGCATGCTGACGGACCCGTTCTACCGCAGCATGGCCGAAAGCGCCGTGCGCGCGGTGCGCAAGACGGGGCAGATTCAATATCTCTCGCCCGAGAAATACGAACAATGGCGGGACATCAAACTCACCTTCGATCCCAGGGAGATGTACGGTTGATGGCAATTCGTGGCATGGGCCTTGTCGCCGGCTTGGCGATGGCGTTGGTGGCGTTGCCGGCCAAGGCTCAAATCGAAATCGATATCACGCGTGGCCAGGTCGAGCCGGTGCCGATCGCGGTGACCGGCCTGGCCGGCGGCAGCGGGCCCGAGCGTCAGCTCGGTGCCGACATCGCCGCCGCGGTCTCGGGCGATCTCGACAGCTCGGGCCTGTTCCGGCCGCTCGATCCGCGCAGCTTTCTGCAAAAGCCGGATCAGATCGGCGTCGTGCCCCGCTTCGGCGATTGGCGCCAGATCAATGCCCAGGCGCTGGTGACCGGCAAGCTGAGCGTCGGCGGCGACGGCTTCGTCGATGTCGAGTTCCGCCTCTGGGACGTCTTCTCCGAACAATATCTGACCGGCTTTCGCTTGCGCGCGCCGCGCGACAAATGGCGCCGGGTGGCGCATTTGATCGCCGATGCGGTCTATCAGCGCATAACCGGCGAGGAAGGCTATTTCGATACCCGCATCGTCTACGTCGCCGAGACCGGACCTGCCGAGGCGCGCATCAAGCGCCTGGCCATCATGGACCAGGACGGCGCCAACCACCGTTTCCTCACCGACGGCCGCCACCTGGTGCTGACGCCGCGCTTCTCGCCGACCTTGCAGGAGATCACCTATCTCTCCTATCTCGACGGCCAGCCGCGGGTCTATATCCGCAATATCGACACCGGCCAGCAGGAGATCCTCGGCAAGTTTCGTGGCAATATGTCCATCGCGCCGCGCTTTTCGCCCGACGGCAACAAGGTGGTCATGTCGGTCGCGCTCGACGGCAATACGGAGCTTCACGAGCTCGACCTGCGCACCGGCGTGCAGCTTCAACTCACCCGTCATCCCGCCATCGACACCGCGCCGTCCTATTCGCCCGACGGCGAACGCATAAGCTTCGAATCCGACCGTTCCGGCACGCAACAGATCTATGTCATGAAGGCCGACGGCAGCGGCGTCGAGCGCATCAGCTTCGGCCAGGGGCGCTACGCGACGCCCGTGTGGTCGCCGCGCGGCGACTGGATCGCCTTCACCAAATCGCGCGGCGGCACGTTTTATATCGGCGTCATGCGCCCCGACGGCGACGACGAGCGGCTGCTTTCGACGGGCTTCCTGGTGGAAGGGCCGACCTGGGCGCCGAACGGCCGCGTGCTGATGTTCTTCCGCGATCAGCCCGGCGGCGGTGGCCGCGAGGGGCGCGTTCGCCTGGTCAGTATCGACATCACGGGGCGCAACGAGCGCGAGATCGTCACGCCCACCGACGCCTCCGATCCGGCCTGGTCGCCACTGATCCCGCGCGACGCCCCGGGGGGCGGTCCGGATGTGCGCTAATCAGCTGTGCGAGTTGATGTTGATAAGCGCGTGTCCTGTCAATACAATCGGCAAATGTGGTTTCGTCGGCGTGGGGGCGGGCGGATGTCGCCGCCGCTCAAACGTTGTCTCGACAAGGAACGCTTAGCCGCTTGTTTTCTCATCGTCGGCACTGTGCTGCGGCGATCGTTTGACGAGCAAATTTGGGAGATTGCTTAAATG
>CAZVDW010000660.1:0-6945 GCA_964625645.1 uncultured Rhodospirillaceae bacterium | reverse complement strand
GAGCATGGGCGGCTGGATCATGCTGCTGGCGGCGCTGGCCAGGCGCCAGCGCGTGGCCGGCCTGGTCGGCATCGCCGCGGCGCCGGATTTCACCCGCCGCATGGTGGAAGAGGAATTCGACGACGAGCAGCGCCTGGCGCTGCTGCACCAGGGCCGTGTCGAGCTGCCCTCGGAATTCGACGACGGCCCCTACGTCATCACCCAGGCGCTGATCGACGACGGCAACGGCCGCTGCCTGCTCGACGGCCCGATCGCGCTGGATATTCCGGTGCGCCTGTTGCACGGCATGCAGGACAGCGCCGTGCCCTGGCAGACCGCACTGACCATCGCCGAGGCGCTGCAAAGCGAGCAGGTCATTGTCACCCTGGTCAAGGACGGCGACCACCGCCTCAGCGAGCCGGCGGATATCGCCCGGCTCTGCGCCGCCGTGGCGGAAGTCTCCGAGCTTCTCGACTAGGGCATATTTCGACCGCGACTTCGAAGAAACCGTTATCTGGGCGAAGGATGTCTGGCAAATATCGAGCGCGGCGAGCTCTGATCCGCCAGTCAGAGCGCGTCCGGCTCGACCAGGCCGGCCTTGGCCAGGCCTTGCCACATCCTCTCCATGTATTGCGTGCGGTGGCTTGGATTGAGCGGCGCGTGTTCCGCCATCACCGTGGCGGCCGAGAAATCAGGCCTCATCTCCAGAACCTTGCGATAGATATCCTTCGCCTCCTGCGTTCTGCCGAGGTGGCCGAGCACGGCGGCGAAATTGACGAAGGCCCAATACCGGGCGGCGGGTTGCCGGCAAGCGAAGCGCGCATCCGCGACCGCCGCTTCATAGTGGCCAAGCTGGATGCGGGCGACGACACGAATGTTGTAGATGCCCCAGAGAAACGGGTCGCGCGGGCTCAGCCGCTCGGCCCTATCCTCCGCCGCCAGAGTCTCGTCACCACGATTTGCCCAGACCAGTGCCAATCCAAGAATGTGGTAGGCATGGGCGAAATTGGGATTGAGCGCGATCGCCAGATTCAGCTCGGCGATCGCTGCCTCATAATCGTTTATCATGACAAGGGCACGACCCAGGCCAAAGTGCGCCATGGGGTCCTTGTCGTCGAGCGCCACCGCCTTTCGCCCTATCTCGAGCGCCTGAAGGGCGCTTTGCCTTGGGTCTTTCGCATAGCCGTACTGCAGATCCAGGCAATGGGAATAGGCGACGGCTGCCCAGGCGGAAGCGAAGGTGGGATCCAGCTCCGCCGCACGAAAATACTGCCGGCGGGCTTCCATGATCTCCTCCGCCGTGGCGTGATAGAGGTGCCACGTGCCGCGTTGATAGCACTCCCCCGCAACCATGAAGCCCCTACCGTCGTCTCCGCTGGAGGCGGCGGTTTTGGTTTTCTGGCCGAAGGCGATGATTTCCGCCAGCGCCCCGACGAGCGCGACGTCAGGTTTGCCCTTGTCGCTGCCGGCATGAACCTCGATGCGCTCGATCATGGATCGGATGATGTCCATGGCCTCAGGCCGCGTGGTATCGTCGGTCAGCAAGGTCTGCAGCTCGGCAACCTTTTTGCGATAGAGCTCTGCCATGGCGGGATGGATCTCGACGGTGTCGGGCGGCTCCGCGGCAGCGAGCTGGCGTTCGAGATCGATCTTCCTGGCTTCGAGATCGCGTAGCTCGTCACGCACCAGGCCCGGCGGCCCGTCGCCGCCGGTGATGAAGGCGAGACAGCGCGTGATGGCGCTGTTCACGGTGTTGAGGGCCTTCTGGTTCTGGCGGGTACGAGAGTTGCGCTGCTTCCTGAGGCTGGCGATCTCGGCCTTGAAGGCGGAGACGAAGGCATCCATGAGATCCTCGTTGCCGATGAGGATGTCCTTCAGACCGCCGAGGACGCGATCCTCGAGATCGACGGCCTTGATGCCGACGGAACTGTCGCAGGTGCCACGCTCGCGCTTGGCCGAGCAGTAATAGCGGTTGCGATTGACGATGGTCATGGAGCCGCCGCAGGCACCGCACTTGACGAGTCCGGTCAGCAGCCGGCGCGTGGTCTGGCGCTTGTTGCCGGCCTGAGAGGCGTAGCGGGCCTTGATGGCCTGGACGGCTTGCCAGGCCTCGTCATCGACGATCCGCAGCGCCGGAACATCGTGGGTGATCCACTCATGCTCGGGATTGGGCCGCGAGACGCGCTTGCCGGTATCGGGATCTTTCACGAAGCGCTGGCGGTTATAGACGATGCGGCCAAGATAGAGGACGTTGTTGAGAATGCCGTTCTGGCGCTGGCGCGAGCCGTTGATGGTGGAGGCGTTCCAGGGGCCGCCGCGGGGGCCGGGGATGGCCTCGGCATTGAGGCGGGTGGCAATCTTGCGCGGCGGCAGGCCACCGGCATATTCGGCGAAGATGCGCAGGATGATGGCGGCCTGGTCGGGATCGATCTCACGCTCGCCCTTGGTGACCGTGCCGTCATCGAGAAGGCGGCGGACGATGCGATAGCCATAGCTGTTGCCGCCGGGAACCTTGCCGGCCTCGACACGGCCGCGCTGGCCGCGCCGGGTCTTGTCGGCGAGATCCTTGAGAAAGAGTGCATTCATGGTGCCCTTGAGACCGACGTGGAGTTCGTTGATCTCGCCCTCGGAGAGGGTAACGATGCGAACCTCGGCATGGCTCAGGCGCTTGTAGATGGCGGCGATGTCTTCCTGGTCGCGGCTGATGCGGTCGAGCGCCTCGGCGATGACGACGTCGAAGGCGTTTTGCCTGGCGGCCTTCAGGATGGCCAGCATGCCGGGGCGATTGCTCAGGGATCCGCCGCTGATGGCGTAATCACTGAAGACCTCGGCAACGGTCATGCCATTGCGCTCGGCATGCTCCCGGCACATCCTGATTTGATCGTCGATGGATCTCTCGGACTGCAGATCGGAAGAATAGCGGGCGTAGATGATGGCGCGCATGATCATGCCTCCTATTGCTGACGGCGCCAGGCGCCACGGAGATCGTCACGCAAGCTGGCGAGATGAGCGCCGTGGCGGCGGCTGGCCTGGGTGGTGCGGGCGAGATTGTAGTGCTGTTCGCTGACGTCCGGCGAGAGGTGCTGGAGGGTGCCGGGAACGATGCCGATCAGGTCCGGCGCATCCATGGCGATGTATGTGGCGGCGGCACGGCGGAAGTCGTGCAGGCCCATGGCGTGCCCGAAGGCTTCCGCGGTCTTCTTGTAGACCCGCTGGAAGAGCTGACCGGCGCACATGGCATTGCCGCAGGCGGAGATCCAGAAGGCGTCGCTGTTCTCGATGCCGAGCAAGGTGGGTCGGACGCGATCGAGATAGCGCGCAACATGGGGCAGCAGCACGTCGGGAACCTCGAAGCTCTCGGCGCGCTTTGCCTTGGTGTCCTCTGGATGGAGCAGCAAGACGATGCGCTCGCCGTGACGCTCGACGTGGCGGCTGACGGTGAGCGCCGCGAGACTGCGCCGACGGATCGGCCACAGCGCCAGCAGGGCGAGCAGCAGGCCATCGCGATAGGCCACGTCATTGCCCTTGCTGGGCCTGGGTTTCCCGGCGTGGGCTTCGTCCATCATGGCAATGCCATGATCGAGGACCCGCCATGGCGGCACGAGGCGATCGAAACGATCGCTGTTCCCGGCACGCGCCTGCAGGCGCGAGGCGGTGGCTCGCAGCCAGTCCCAGTCGCGATCGGGCGCGATGAGACGGGCAGCGTAGGACAGATGCGTGGCATAGATCGCCACCGTGCTGGCGGAGACGCTGGTGGCAAGCGCTTCGATGAAGTCGCGCACC
Source organism: uncultured Rhodospirillaceae bacterium (assembly GCA_964625645.1). Lineage (GTDB taxonomy): Bacteria > Pseudomonadota > Alphaproteobacteria > UBA7887 > UBA7887 > UBA7887. The sequence goes on along the minus strand of CAZVDW010000660.1, from coordinate 3,183 downwards.
ATCCCGGGCGTCATGCGGTCTGCCGGTGGCATGGCGATACTTTCCGGATGCCTCTCTTTCAAGAACATCAGCCAGCGGCGATAGGCAGTCTGGATGCTCTTACGACTGCCGGCGGAGAGGTGGGCGCCGGGACCGCCATCGCCGTCGAAGATGTCGCCGGCAACGAAGGCAGCCTGCCAGGCGGTCTGATCCTCGACTGGCCAGTCGCCGAAGGGCAGATGCTTGAGGGCGCTCATGTCCGTGGCCCCGGCCTGCGTCGGCGCCTGGGCCTGAGTGCCTCGCGCTCGTCGGCCACGTGCCTGGCGTAAGCGCGCCCGGCTCGCTGCGAGGAACTGCCGGCGTAGATCAGCGTGGTCTTGCTCCAGGCATGGCCCAGTAGGGCGCGCACGGTCTCGAAGTCCTCGGGATGCGCCTCGAGATAGAAGTAGGCGGAGAGATGGCGGAAGGCATGTGGCGTCATGTGCACGCCGACGTGGCGTGCGATGGTCTCGGTGATCTGCTGGGACAGGGTCGCTTGTGTTTTCGCCTTGCCCTTGCCGGTCACGAATAGCCGCCCGTTGGGATCGGCATTGAGACGGGGAAGGACGTGGCGGCGGTACCAGTTGATGCGCTTGGCGACGTCGGGCGGGATCTCGAAGGTGAGATCGCGCTTGCCCGTCTTGGTCTCCGCGGCCGGTATGTGCAGAACAAGACGCCCGCGCGCGCCGTCGGGCTGGCTGAAATGACGGCCCCAGTCGAGGGCGACAAGATTCTGCGGGCGCAGGGGCGCCACCAGGGCGATATCGACGGCGATGGCCACCTGGGCATCGACGAAGCGCAGACGCTGGGCGTTGATGTCCTGGACGACTGCCGCAAGCAAGGTCTCTGGCAGGAAGAGCAGTCGCGCGCGACAGGCGGGATCTTCGAGCTCGCGAAGCAAGGCCTTCATCTTATCGGTGAGATCTTGTTCGACCGTCGGCAGGCAACGGGCGATGCGCTTGAGTTCGCCATGGTGCGCCTCGCCCACGCGCACATGGTAATGCGCCACCTGCTTGAGAATGGTCGCCATGCTCGTGGCAAAGGGACTGGCCTTGCCATCGGCCTTGTCGTGATAGTGACGCAGGATGGTCTTGAAGGCCTCGATCTCTACCAGCATTTCCAGGCCAGTGAGCGTCTCGACAGGCAGCCCCTTCTCCACGAGCAGTGCGCCTGCCAGGCGCAGGTGCTCTTTGTGCTGTCGTAGCGTGCTCTCGGCCAGCGGCTTGGCCGGTGCATCGGGATCGTCGTCGAAGACATCCGGGCTGCGGCGCATTTCCAGGTAGGCCGCGGCATCGTGGCGGTAGCGCGTGTCAAATTCATCCCAGGTCAGGTGCTCGGGCTCCTTGCGAAACGATACCTCCGTGAGGGTGATATCGGGCCAGCCGGGAACATCGTCCCTGGCCTGGTTCCACAGACGTGGCGTGCGGGCCACGGCATCTCTGGGCTTGGGGCACAGGGTGCGTGTCTCGAGCCAGAGGTGATAGGCATTGATGGTCTCATCGCTGATGTCGGCGGGCGATACGCCGCGCCAGGCGCACCAGTTCAGGAAGCTGCTCAGGCCATGGCGCATGCCGGGATCGGGAAGCTTTGCCACGAGCGGTCCCCAGGCAGGATCGCGGCCTGCTTCGCCTCGCGGCGCTCGATCGATCACGCCGGCGGATGCGAGGGCGGCGGCGAAGCTGGAGCGTATGTTTGCGAAGGTGCCATCGGCGATGCGGTGGGCGGCCGGACGGATGTCGGCGATGGCAGCACGCAGGACCGAGGGATTGACCTGCAGCGCTGCCGGCGTGTGGCCGGACATCTCGCAGATGCGCATGACCGCGGAGACCAGATCGCGCCGCCGCGTCACCGGCAAGCCGCTGTTCTCGACGGCGTGGATCACGCCCGCGAGGGTGGTTGGGAGGCTGTCCTTGAAGAGCATGTCATTCCCTCCTTTTGTTGATGTCAGAGAAACCGTGACAGGCCGTGTCAAAGGGTGACATTCGTGAACACTATCACAGAATACATGGGACGAGTTCTTGGCCGGTGCTTTACCGAAACTCTCGCAAACCATTGATTTGCCGTGTTGCTCGGGGCTGACTTTTTCAGGCATCCTGGTCTCCTGCGAGCAGGCCATCGAGGCCGTCATCGGGCACCAGGCGGGCGCCACCGAGCTTGATCGAGGGCAGTGTTCCGCTGGCGATCCAGCGGCGCACCGTGCGCACCGACACGCCGAGTTCCTCGGCGATGTCCTTGGCGCGGCGATACTTGCGATTGGCCATGGCCGCACCGCTCAGCCCGTCGCCGTGCCGGTGGCGATGAAGGTGCCGTCCGGGCAGGGGTGGGGGGAAACGCAGGCGCTGTCGATGGGCTCGCGGGACAGAAATTCGCGGGCGGCCTGCGCGCCAAGCAGGCGGACGAGTTCGCTCAGCCCGCCGGGAAGGCGGGCGGGGATGTCACGGCCGCGGCAATTCCTGCGGCGATCGGACGGCTTGGCGCTGTGGCCATGGTACGGAGTGCTCGACATGCCAGAGCAGATAGGGGCGCCCTACCTGGCCCGCATATGAGAAAATAATCACCTCGCCTCGGGCCGCGGGTGATCCTGTCGATAGAGCTTGATGGCAAGCTGGGTGAATGTCGTGGTGAGTCGAACTCTGGAACCGTCGGTACTGTCTCCCCGGCTACGCGCGCGGCGTGGGAACACCTGGAGAATCTCCGTCACGAAATCGCTGAATGGGCCATATTCGGCGTCCTCGAAAAAGTCATAGGTTCGGCTCGGGGGCCGGCAGGCCATCTTCTGATAGATACGGGCAAGCGCGAGTGCGAGATGCCGTTCAGCGGGTTTGGCCACACCACGTGGTCGTCCTCGGCCTGGCGTGGGCAGGCTAGACAGCGCTCGCTCGATGGCCTCGATCAGAGCCGCAGGGTGATCCTGCAGCTGCTCGAGGAACGGATGCGACCCGGGTGCGAAGTCCTCGATCAGACCGCGTGCGTTCGGATCCGTTTGCCAGACACGTTCGCCAATCTCCCCCGGCTTCTTCAACAGGTCAGCCAAAGCATGGCGGACATCCGCATCGCTCGAGGCACGGTTGACGTCGCAGCAGATCGCCCAGGTCCGGCGGATCTCGGTGTCGAGTTCCTCCATCATGCCAGCGATCTCGGTCGGATCGTCCAGGCCGACGATGC
>CAZVDW010000659.1:0-1611 GCA_964625645.1 uncultured Rhodospirillaceae bacterium | reverse complement strand
GGATGAGGTGCGGCATGGTTGGTGTTTTGACCAAGCCACTTCACCCCTTGCCCCGAGAACAGTGCATCGAAGTGACGATTGCGCTGCTCAATCATGGCGATTTCTGGCGCTTCTGGATTGAGCAACCTGAGGTCTGGACTTTCCGCGGCGGCGTGATCACGCATCCTGGGATTCCCACTTGATGTAGGCCTTGGTGTCGGCGGCCCATTTGTCGTCAATTTCGACGAGGACGGCGCTGACGAGGCGCTTGAGCGAGTCCTCGTTGGGAAAGACTCTGACCTTGACGGTGCGGCGCTTGAGCTCCTGCTGGATGCTGCGCTCCATGGGGTTGGAGGTACGCAGGCGACGGTGGTGGTTTTCGGGCAGCGAAAAGACCGCGAGCCCCTCGGGCACGGTTTCCTCCAGCCACGCGGCGAGCTTCGGCGCGGTATCGCGATAGGCCGTGACGAGTTCGGCCAGGGCGGCTTCGGCCTTGGCGAGCGAACCGGCGTTCCACACCGCGCGCAACTCGGCGCCGATGCGCTTGCGGATCGCCAGGCTCGGCGCGTGATGGATGGCGTTCTGGGCGAGGTGGAACTGACATCGTTGCCATTTGGCGCCGCCGAGCACCGCCCTGCGTGCGGCGCGCAGGCCGGCGTGGTCGTCGGAGACCACGTACTCGACGCCGCGCAGGCCGCGGGCCTGGAGGTTCTCCAGAAAGGCCCGCCAGTGGACCTCCGCTTCCGACAGGGCGACGGAGACGCCCAGCACCCGGCGACACTCGTCGGGGCCGATGCCGATCGCCGAGAGCACGGCAGCGTCGCGCACGATCCCACCGTGGCGCATCTTCTCGTAGCGGGCGTCGAGGATCAGGTATCTGATCTCGCCGAGGGGCCGGGTGCGCCAGGCCTCCAGCTCGTCGTCGAGCAGCTTTGCCGCGCGGCTAACCTGCATCGACGACAGGCTTTCGATGCCGAACTCGCGCATCACCGCCTCGACCTCGCGGGTCGACACGCCCTTGATGTACATCTCCGCCACCGCCAGCATCACCGCGCGCACCGAGCGGCGGCCGCGTTCCAGCGACTGCGGGTAGAACGGTTCCCCATCGTGGTCGGCGGTCTTGGGAACATCGACGGTGACCGTGCCTGCCGGCGTGTCGATGCGCTTGGACTTGTAGCCGTTGGCATAGCCCCGGCGCTCCGCCGTGCGCTCATAGGAACCCGCGCGCAGGAACCGCTCGCGCTCGATCTGCATCGCAAGCTCGAACGCACGGCCAAAGACCGTGGCAATATCGCCGGGGCCATGCTCGATCAGATGTTCCAGGACCGCCTCGATCGCCGTATCATTCCGTCCGCCCATTCGACTGTCTCCATGGTGGTGTTGCAACTCCATGGAATACCAGGATGGGCCGCCCCTGCCGGGGCGTGCCCCGGCAGGGGCGCGCGGCCGACGCGACGACATAATTTCCAGACGTCAGGTTACAGTACCTCGTCGCCCAACACCTTGTCGTAGAAGATACCGACCGCCGCTTCAACAGCGGGCGCGCCGCCGATCCGTTCGAACAGGCTTGCGGGCTGTCCCATATCGCTGGCTTGGTCGTCCGTCGTTGAAGTCATCGGCATACTCTGCTGT
>CAZVDW010000658.1:0-1696 GCA_964625645.1 uncultured Rhodospirillaceae bacterium | reverse complement strand
CGGATCGTCGGCCTTCTCGCCAATGGCGAAGGCGGTAAACGGCGTCGTCGGCGTCAGGATCAGATCGACCTTGGCGAAGGCTTCCGTGAAGTCGCGCGCGATCAGACTGCGCACCCGTTGGGCACGCAAGTAATAGGCATCGTAGTAGCCGGCCGACAGCACATAGGTGCCGATGAGGATGCGGCGACGAACCTCGGGGCCGAAGCCCGCGCCGCGCGTGCGCTCATACTGGTCGATAAGGTCCTCGCCCTCGACGCGCAGGCCGTATTTGACGCCGTCATAGCGAGCCAGGTTGGACGAGGCCTCGGCGGGGGCGATGATGTAATAGGCGGGCAGCGCATATTTGGTGTGCGGCAATGAGACATCGACGATCTCCGCGCCGGCATCGCGCAGCCAGGCGATACCGTCCCGCCACAGGCTGTCGATCTCGTCGGCCATGCCGTCGACGCGGTATTCCCGCGGCACGCCGATCCTGAGGCCCTTGATGCCGCCGTCCAGCGCCGCTTCGTAATCGGGCACCGGGCAATCGACCGAGGTGGAGTCCTTGGGGTCGAAGCCGGCGATGGCGCCGAGGGTGATCGCCGCATCGCGCACGCTGCGGCTAAGCGGCCCGGCCTGGTCGAGGGAGCTGGCGAAGGCGACGATGCCCCAGCGCGAGCAGCGCCCGTAGGTGGGCTTGAGGCCGACCACGCCGCAGAAAGCGGCGGGCTGGCGGATCGAGCCGCCGGTATCCGTACCCAATGCCACCGGCACCGCCCGCGCGGCCACCAGCGCTGCCGAGCCGCCCGAGCTGCCGCCCGGCACCAGCGGCCGGTTGTCGCCGGCCCGCCGCCAGGGGTTCTCGACCGGGCCGTGATAGCTGGTGGTGTTGGACGAGCCCATGGCGAACTCGTCGAGATTGGTCTTGCCGATGCTCACCGCGCCTGCGGCGGCAAGATTGGCGGTCACGGTCGAGTCATAGGGCGGCACGAAGCCGTCGAGATTGTGCGAGGGGGCGGTGGTCGCCACGCCCTCGGTGAAGAACAGTTCCTTGATCGCCACCGGCACGCCATCGAGCGGCCGGGCCTTGCCCGCGGCACGGCGGGCATCGGCCTGCGCGGCCGCCGCCAGCGCCTGTTCGCCCGTGATCGTGACATAGGCATTGAGCGGCGCGGCCGCCGCCGCGGCCTCGACATGCGCCGCCACCAGCTCGGCCGCCGACATCTCGCCGGCCGCAAGGCCATCGCGCATCTCGGCCAGATCGAGGCCGACCAGGGCCATTATTCGATGACCTTCGGCACGAGGAAGAAGCCGTCTTCGCTGTGGGGCGCGTTGGCGGTGACGCGTTCGGCGTAGCCGCCATCGGTGACCACATCCTGGCGCGCCGGCAGGGCCACGTCGACGACGCTGGTCATCGGCTCGACGCCCTCGACATCGACTTCGGAAAGCTGCTCGACCCAACCGAGAATGTTGGAGAGCTCGCCCGCCAGGTGGTCGAGCTCCTCGTCGGCAACGCGGATACGCGCCAATTTCGCGATATGGGCCACTGTCGCCCTGTCGAGCGCCATGGTTTCTCTCCATCTCGAAAATATGTGGGCGCAGCTCTAGCACCCGCGGCAAGCGCTCGGCAAGCGCGACTATTCGGCGGCTTCCAGGCGCTGCGTCCTGAGCGGCGGCTTGGGCTCGCGGCGCCAGCGCAAATCGTGCTGGATGGCGA
>CAZVDW010000657.1:0-4263 GCA_964625645.1 uncultured Rhodospirillaceae bacterium | reverse complement strand
GATCCGCAAGGCTGCTGCGCGAACCTATGACGAGCTATGGCAAGCCGCCGGAGCCGTCTGCGACCTCTTCTCGGAAGAAGAATGCCAAAACTATTTCAAAGCTGCCGGATATGAGGCCAATTAAATGCGACACGCTCTAGTCGGTGGCCCCGGGCATGCCGGCCTTGCGCAGGCCCTCCCCCATGCGCTCGATGAGAGGCTCTTCGAAATTCCAGCGCCGCCATCTTTCGATCATGAATTCAACGGTGAGACCGGGCTTCAATTCCAGAATCTTGTCTACCACCTCCGATGCCTTGTTCAGCATGCCGAGCTGCCCGTAGACGGCGGCGGTGATCACTTGCAAGGCGAAGAAATCGGGCAGGTTGATCTTTAAAGCCGCTTCCAGCGCAGCCTCGTCATCCCCCCGCCGGTAGGCATCGTAAAACTTGGGAAAATGATACCAGGGCTGATGATGCGGATTGAGCTCGATGGCGCGGTCGATCAGCGCCAGGCCCCGTTCCCAACCGCCACTTAAGGCAAAGTACATTCCGGCCATAGCCAGGATTGCAGCATCGTTGGGGGCCAATTCGAGCGCCCGATCGGCGGCGGAGCGAAATGCCGGAAGATTGTGACGGAAGTAAGAAACCCGACCCGAGGTCAAATACCCCCAGCCATCCGTCGGATCCAATTCGATTGCCCGCCCGCAATAGTCCTGAGCCCGATCCAAGGGCGGCGCCAGATCGGCTAGCGGGTTGAAGCCATGCGAGTACTCCTGAATTGTGACAAAGCAAAGCCACATCCAGGCTCTCGACAGCTCCGGCTCCTCACGAACGACCTGTTCGATACATGTGCGAACGCGGAGATGCTGGTCCGGCGTGAGAGCACGGCCATATGCCGATGCTTGCAACATGCATTCATAGCTCGAAAGCTCGGCCGGCGGCTTCGATGCCAGTGCCGCGTCGGCGGCAAGGGCTACCGTGCCGTCGATGCTGGCGATAGCGCCGACGACGCGCGCGGTGATGTCGTCCTGCACGGCGAAGATGTCGCCGGCGGTCAGGTCGCGGTCGTAGGTCTCGGCCCAGACGTGGGTGCCGTCGCGGGCGTCGAGCAGCTGCGCGCTGACGCGGATGGCGCTCTCTGAGCGGCGCACGCTGCCTTCGAGGACATAAGTCGCGCCAAGCTCCTCCGCCACCGTGCGCACGTCCACGTTCCGGCCCTTGTACTGAAACGACGAGTTGCGCGCGATCACGCCGATATCAGGGAAGCGCGCCAGCCGCGTGATGATGTCCTCGACAATGCCGTCGGCAAAAAACTCATGTTCGGCGACGCCGCTCAGACTCTCGAACGGTAGCACGGCAATAACAGGACGCTCCGATTCCGTGCCGGGCGGGCGCTCCGGCACACCGGCAGCGCGCAGCAGGGTGAGATAGGTATCGACCGCCTCCGGCACGTATGGCCGGCGGCTCTCCATATGCTCGCGGATGCGCGCGATGGAAAACTCGGGGTCGGCCTCAAGGCGCTCGGAGACAGCGATATGTGCTTCATCTTGCCGGCCAAGCCCGGCCAACGCCGCGATCTCCATCCGCGCCTGGAACCACGAGACATATTCGTCGTCGGCCGCGCTCATGGCGCTAAGAGCCTTGTCCGGTTGGCCGGCAAGCAGGTGGCCTTCGGCAAGCGCCAAGGGATACCAGTCCGGATAGCTCGGGCTCAGGCGCATCGCCCGCTGCATCAGCCCGATGGCGCGTTCGGGCTGGCCGAGCGTGGCAAGCAATTGCCCGGAAACGCCCAGGACAAAGCCGTGTCCGGGACCGAGGCGCAGGGCAATCTCGATCTCTTCGACCGCGCGGGCGAAATCGCGGCGGGCGCGCAACACCGTGGCAAGCATGACGTGCGCGTCGGCCGAATTGGCGTCGAGTGCCACCGCCTCCTTGGCGTGGCTCAAAGCCAGATCGAGACTGCGCCCGGGATCCGCGCTGTAGCCGAGCATGACATCGATGCGATGGCAATTGCCGATCTGTGCCTTGGCCAGGGCAAAGGCCGGATCGATATCCACAGCCTGCTCGAACAGGCTACGCGCCTCGGTATTGCCGGCCTCGGTAAACCGCAGCAGCTGCTCGCGACCGCGTTGGAAGAGGCTCCACGCTTTCAGGCTTTTGGTGCCACCGCGCCAGACCACGGCATGGGGCCCTTCGGTCAGGCGCACCTGCAAGGCACTGACGACGTTGAGGGCGATCTCATCCTGGACCGCGAACACGTCGTTGAGGGCACGATCGTAGCGGTCGCTCCATAGATGCTGGCCGCCGAGGGCATCGATAAGCTGGGCAGTGACTCGGATATTCTGGCCCTCGACCTGGATCGAGCCTTCCAGGACATATTGCACGCCGAGATCCTCGGCTACGTCCTGCACCTTCACCGCGCGGCCCTTGTAGGTGAATGTGGAGTTGCGGGCGATCACCACCATGTCCCGGGCCTGGGAAAGCGCGGCGATGATATTCTCGGCAAGGCCGTCGGCAACGTAGTCGTGCTCGTCACTCGCCGAGACATTATCGAAGGGCAGCACCGCGATCGACGGCTCGGCGGGCAAGGGAAACGCCATGCGATCGCGCGACGCGGTCTCGATCGCTGGCGATTGCTGAAGCCAAGCGTACAAGCCAAGGGCCAGGATGGCCGCCGCCACCGAAACCTGCGCGAGCCATCGCTTGGACTTCCCCATTGGCGTGGCGGCGCCATCCGGCAGCAGGCGATAGGCGACCACGGGGCTTTTGAGGTTCTTGCCCCGGTGCTCGCCGAGGAGCTCGAAGCCGACGTCCAGGCGCTCGCGGATGCTGCCGTGCACCGAGTCCGACACGGTGATGCCGCCGGGCTCGCTCAACGCTTCGAGGCGCGCCGCGACATTCACGCCGTCACCGTAGATGGTGCCGTCGGCGATCTTCTCGATGATGTCGCCAAGGTGGATGCCGACGCGGAACAGCATGCGGCGGTCGGCGGGGGTGTCCGCGTTGAGCGCGGCCAGGCCTTCCTGGATGGCGATGGAGGCGCGCACGGCCCCGGTCGTGGTCTCGAACACCGCCAACACACTGTCGCCCGCGGTATCGACGACGCGGCCCTGATTGCCCTCGACATGCGCATGAAACACGTCGCGGGCGCGATCGAGCGCCGCCACGGTCGCCGGCTCGTCGTCCGCCATCAGGCGCGAATAGCCGACCGCATCAGCCGCCAGGATCGCCGCCACCCGCTCCCGCGTGGCGTTCGCGCCCTCGTGCCCGTCCTCGCCCTCGCTCACGCCGCCCGTCTCCCCTTCCGGCGAAATGGTACGGCCTGCGCAGGCCTTGCGCAATGCGGGGTGGCAAGGTGTAAGCTGGCGCGACGGGGCAGCGTGGGGGCGCGCTTTGGCGAGAACGGGCATTAGAGAGTGGCTGGAGAGTCAGGACCTTGGCGAATACGCCGAGGCCTTCGAGGCCGAAAAGGTAGGCCTTGAGGCACTCCCGGAGCTGGAAGAAGCCGATCTCAAGGAGATGGGGCTTCCGATTGGGCCTCGAAAACTGGTTCTCAAAGCGATCCGGGAGCTGAAATCGGAGCCCACACGAAGCGTCGAGGAGCAGCCCGAAGGGGCGGTGCAAGATCATTCGACCACAAGGCCCCTCGAAGCCGAGCGGCGGCAGATCACCGTCATGTTCTGCGACCTGGTTGGCTCCACAGCCCTCTCGGAGCAGCTCGACCCTGAAGACCTCCGTAGCCTCATGCAGAGCTACCAGAAGGCTTGTGGAAGCGTCATCGAGCGCTATGAGGGCCATGTGGCCCAATATCTTGGCGATGGTCTCGTGACTTACTTTGGCTGGCCCAAAGCTCACGAAGATGACGCCGAGAGGGCTATTCGTGCCGGGCTCGATATTGTGAATGTGGTGAAGACAGTTGATGCGTCGACACCGCTGCAAGTCCGCGTGGGCATTGCCACGGGGGCCGTCGTGGTCGGTGAGACCGGCGCTGGCGATGCTTCGATCCCGACGGCGGCCATCGGCGAGACGCCAAACATCGCGGCACGCCTTCAGACGCTGGCCGATCCCGATCAAGTTGTGGTTGCCGCCGGCACCCATCGCCTTGCCGGTGGGGTGTTCGACTATGTAAGTCTCGGCGCGCCCGCCCTGAAAGGCGTGGTAGAGCCGATGGCCGTGTGGCGTGTGTTGCGGCAAAGTCAGGCCGCGGACCGGTTCGAGGCGCAAAGCATAGGCGGTCTCACACCCCTGATTGGGCGCCGCAGCGAATTCGCCATGCTGACGGAAC
>CAZVDW010000656.1:0-21188 GCA_964625645.1 uncultured Rhodospirillaceae bacterium | reverse complement strand
CGGCGAGGCCACCTGGCGGATACGCCCGCGATCCATCACCGCCACCCGGTCGGCCATGGCAAGCGCCTCGTCCTGGTCGTGGGTGACCAGCACGAAGGCGATGCCGAGCGCTTTTTGCAGGCGCACCAGCTCCTGGCCCATCTCGTCGCGCAGCTTGGCATCGAGGGCTGAGAGCGGCTCGTCGAGCAAGAGCACTTGCGGCCGCTTGACCAGGGCGCGGGCCAAAGCGACGCGCTGACGCTGCCCGCCCGATAGCGTATCCGGCCGGCGGCGCTCGAGACCGTCGAGGCGCACCAGCGCCAAGGCCTCAGCCACCCGCACCTCGGCCTCGTTTCGCGCCATGCCGGCAACGCGCAAGCCATAGGCCACATTGTCGGCGGCGCTCATATGGGGGAACAGGGCATAGCTCTGGAAGACCATGTTGACCGGGCGGCGGTTGGCGGCAACGCCGACCATCTCCGCACCGCCGACGAGAATGCTGCCGCTGTCCGGCTCCTCGAGCCCGGCCACCAGCCGCAGCAGGGTGGTCTTGCCGCAGGCCGACGGCCCGAGCAGGGCGAACAGCTCGCCCTCGGCCACGCTCAGGTCGACATCGGCGACCGCGGCGTGGTCGCCAAAGCGCTTCGAGACATTGCGTAACGTTAGCGCGCTCATCGCCGCCACCGCGCCTGCACCGTCACGGCGCTCAGAACCAGAATCACCGTGAGGACAATGAGCACCGTCGAGGCGGCATTGACCTCGGGCGTGACGCTGAAGCGCACCATGGAATAGATCTTGATGGGCAGGGTCGTCGCGCCCGGCCCGGAGGTAAAGAAAGTGATGACGAAATCGTCCAGCGACAGGGTCGCGACCAGCAGCGCGGAGGCGACCACGCCCGGCATCAGATGCGCCAGGGTGACGTCGCGAAAGCGCTGCCAGCGGCCGGCGCCGAGGTCTCGCGCGGCGTCCTCCAGGGTGGTGTCGAAGCTTGCCATGCGCGCCCGGATGACCACGGCGACGAAGGGGATCGAGAAAGCGATGTGGCTGATGATCACCGTGGTCAGCCCGAGCGGCAGGCGAATGGCCGCGAAGAAGGCCATCATGGCAACGCCCAGGCAGACCTCTGGCACGACGATGGGAAGATAGACCCAGCCTTCGAAGGCGCCCTTGCCGCGAAAGCGGTAGCGCTGCAGGGAAACCCCCAGCATGGTGCCCAGCACGGTCGCCACCAGCGTCGTGCAGCCGGCGACGATAAGGCTGTTGGCAAGCGCCTGGTGCAGGGCGTCGTTGGTCCAGGCCTTCTCGTAATAGGCCAAGGTAAAGCCGCGCCAGGCGATATTGCGCTTGCTGTCGTTGAAGCTGAAGGCGACCAGCGACAGGATGGGGAAGTAGAGGAAGACGAAGCCGCCAAGCAGCACCAGCCTGACCCAGCCACGGCGGCCATAGTCGACGGCGCTCACGATCGATCCCCCGCGAGGCTGGCGCGCAGCCAAAGCGCGGCAAAGGCGGCGTAGATCAGCAGGAACGACAGCGCCGCCCCGAAGGGCCAGTCGCGGGCGCCACCGAACTCGCGGGCGATCAAATTGCCTATCATGACGCTGTCGGTGCCGCCGAGCAGGTCGGGGGTGAGGAAGCTGCCGAGCGACAGCACGAAGACCAGCAGACAGCCCGCCACCAGGCCCGGCATGACCAGCGGCAGCAGGATCGAGCGCAGGGTGCGCCATTGGCTTGCCCCGAGGTCGAGGCTGGCTTCGAGGGTGCGCCGGTCGAGCCTGGCCATGGCGGCATAGAGCGGCAGTACCAGGAACGGCAGGTGCACATGCACCAGGCCGATCATCACGGCGCTTTGGTTATAGAGCAGAGGCAGCGGCTCGAAGGCGCCCGGCGCTCCGCCCAACTGCCCGTGCAGCCAGGCCAGCAGGCTGTTGACATGGCCACGGTCGCGCAGCACCGCCACCCAGGCATAGGTGCGCACCAGCAGGTTGGTCCAGAAAGGCAGCATGACCAGGACCAGCAGCGGCGTCCGCCAACGGCTCGGCGCAAAGGCGATGCCGAGGGCCATGGGAAAGCCGATAACGAGACAGATCAGGGTGACCAGCGCCGCGATCTTGAGCGACTTCCAGATCACCCCGAGATGGATCCATTCGAGCGCACGGGCATAGTTGGCCAGCGACAGAGCGAGCTCGGTCTGGCCGTGCGGGCCGCGCTCGCCGAAGCTGTAGACCCAGACCAGGGCCAGCGGCAAGGTGAAAAAAAGCAGCAGCCAGACGGCCGCCGGCAGGGTCAGGAGCGCGAACCCCGCCTTGTCCCGCCGCCAGCTCGCCATCGCGCGCCGCTTAGGCGGCCTGGATCGCGGTCCAGGCCTCGTCGTAGAGGCGCGCCGCGTCGCCGACATCGACCAGCGCCTCGCTCGTGGCGATCACCTCGGCCGGCGGATAGATCGCCGGGTTGTCGCGATCGGCCGCGTCGATCAGGGCCTTGGCCGCCAGGTTGGGCGTGGGGTAGCGCGTCACCCTGGCGATCTCGGCATTCACCGCCGGATCGTAGAGGTGATTGATGAAGGCGTGGGCGTTGTCCGGATGCGGCGCGCCGTTGGGGATCGCCACGGTGTCCATCCAGACGCCGCCGCCTTCGCGCGGAATGACGTAGTCGAGATCGGCATCTTCGGCCATCACCTGGACGATATCGCCCGACCACTCGACGGCCAGGTCGACATCGCCGGCCAGCAGCATGTCCTGGCCGGAATCGGGCGCGAAGGTCTTGATGCGTGGCTTGGCGGCGATGATGACATCGCGCGCCGCCGCGATCTCGGCGGCGTCGGTGCTGTTCATGCCGTGGCCGAGATATTTCAGCGCCATGCCGATCATCGCGCGCGGGTCGTCGAGCAGCGCGATGCGCCCGGCAAAGGCGTCGGACTCGAACACATCCGCCCAGCTGTCGGGCCGCGGGCCGGCGGACTTGCGGTAGCCGATGCCCATGGTGCCCCAGAGATAGGGCACGGCATAGCGATTGCCGGGATTGAAGGCGGGATCGGAGAAATTGGGGTCGGGGTCGAGATGGCGCAGGTTGGCCAGGCGGCCATGGTCGAGGGCCATCAGCATATCGAGCGCTATCATCGACTCGATCATGTAGTCGCTCGGCATGATCACGTCATAGCCGGGATTGCCCGCCTGCAGCTTGGCGAAAAGCTCCTCGTTCGAGGCGAACAGGTCGTATTGCACCGCGATGCCGGTGGCGGCCGTGAAGGTCGCCAGCGTCGTCTCGCCGATATAGGTATCCCAATTGTAGACGTTGAGCTTCGCCTCCTCGGCCTGCGCCCGCCAGGGCAGCAGCGTTACGCCCAAGGCCGCGCCGGCGCCGCCCAACACATGCCTGCGGCTGAGTCGCCGATACGCCATGTCGATCTTCCTCCCTGTTCGGTGGCCGCGTTTATGCCATCGGCGCCCCGCGCCGGCAATCGTTCTGCGCTCGCCGGAACGTGATGCGCGCATGATCGACCGACCGCCCATGGTCGCCGGGGAGGCGCGAACGACCATGAGATTTCTCTTCACGAGCATGCTGTCGCTCAGCGCGGCGAATGCGCCCGCGAAGCCACCGTCCGCTGCAAGCCCTGGATCGAGCAATGCGGCACTGCCGCCATGGACGAAGCCCTGGCCCGCTGCCAGGCGGCCTTGCGAGCCGAATAGGCACCGAAAACCCATCGCCTTGAGGTGGTCTTGCCGCCGTCGTACCCTTTGACCGCCAAAAGGGAGAGCGCATATGGCAAAGCCACCGGCCGCCGGGCGGGTTAGCGGCAAAGTCGGTTCGCGCGGCGGCGATACGCAGAGCCCGACGATCTCCGTGACGCGCGCCAGGCAGCCGCATAACGGCATCCAAAGCGGCAAGATACCTGAGCTCATCTGGCCCGCACTGTCGCGGCCGATGGACGCCCAGGCCCAGGCTTTGCAATTCCAGCTCCAGCAGAGCGAATGGTGGCCGGCCGAGCGCCTGTTGCGGGCGCAGCTGCGCCAGGCCGCCAATCTGTTGGCGCATGCCAAGGCCGAGGTGCCGTACTACGCCAATCGCCTCGTGGGCATTCCGACGGGCCGCAACCTCACCCTGGCGCAGTTCCGGCAAATCCCGCTGCTTACGCGCAACCACATCCAGGATGCCGGCAAGGCCATGATCGCGCGGCACCTGCCGGAAGGCCATGGCCGGGTCTTTGCCGTGCGCTCGTCGGGCTCCACCGGCCGCCCGATCGAGGTCTGCGGCAGCGACCTCACGGCGCTGTTCTTTCATGCCACGACCTTGCGCGGGCTGCTCTGGCATAACTGCGACTTGCGCGCCAAGAACGTGGATATCCGCAGCGGGCTGCCGCAGGCCAAGGCCCCGCGGCGACTGCGCTGGGCACCGGTGCCGGACAACGGGCCTTCGGTGCGCATCGATATCGCCATGTCCATTGCCGACATCTTCGAGGCCCTGATGGCCGAGGACCCGGTCTACCTGCAGACCCATCCGGCGACGCTTGTGGCCCTGGTCGAGCGTTCGCGCGAGGTCGGCCGCAAACCGCAGCGCCTGCGCCAGGCGCGGGTCTTCGGCGAGGCGCTGGCGCCGGACATGCGCACGATCATCGAGTCCGAATGGGACATCCCTGTCGTCGAGAGCTACAGCGCCATGGAGCTTGCTACCATCGCCCTGCAATGCCCCGAGAGCACGGCGCTGCACGTGCAGGCCGAGAATGTCCTGGTCGAGGTGCTTGCCGAGAACGGCGAGGCCTGTGCCCCGGGCGAGACCGGACGCGTCGTGATCACGGCACTCAGAAACTACGCCACGCCGCTGATCCGCTATCAGATCGGAGATTATGGGGTGGTCGGCGAGCCCTGCGCCTGCGGTCGCGGCCTGCCGGTGCTGAGCCGGATCATGGGCCGCGAGCGGAATCTCATCCTGCTGCCCAACGGCGAGCGGATCTTCCCTGCAAACTGGGTCAGGAGCTTTATGGAGATCGGCGATATCCGCCAATTTCAGTTCATCCAGAAATCACGCCTTCACCTTGAGCTGGGCCTGGTTGCGCCGCAAGCCTTGAGCGACGGCCAGACAGCCAGTGTGCGAGAGCTCGTGGCCGACAGGTTCGGCGGCGAGTTCTTCCTCGATATCACCTATCACGACGAGATTCCGCGCGCCGCCAACGGCAAATTCGAGGAATTCCGCTGCGAGGTGGAAGCCTAACGCAACCTGGCCGCAGCGATGGCCGCGACGAACAAGGCAAGGCCGACGAGGTTGGAGACCGCTTCGGGATAGGCCAGCGCGAGCCCGGCAGCCACGAGAAGGGCGCGCAGCGGCAGCGTCAGCGTTCCGAGCCTGATCAGATAGCCTTGCAGGCCGCCGGCGATGAGCACGACGCCGATGGTCGCCGTGGCGACTTCCAGCAGCACGGTCAGCGCCGAGCCATGCAGCACCAGAGCCGGATTGAGCACGAAGAAGAACGGCAGGAAATAGATGATGCTGCCAAGACGCATGGCTTCGAGCCCTGTGCGCATTGGCGTCGAGCCGGCCAGGCTGGCGGCGGCGAAGGCGCCGAGCGCCACCGGCGGCGTGATGAACGAGACCATGCCCCAATAGAGGATAAAGAGGTGCACGGCGATCGGATCGAGGCCGAGGCCGATCAGCGCCGGGGCCAGCACGATGGCGAGAAAGATGTAGGCGGCGGTCACCGTCATGCCGACACCGAGCAGGAAGCTCGTGGCCGCGCCCATCAGCAGCAACGGCACCACGCGGTCGCCGGCGACGCGGGCAAGCTCGCCGGAGAACGATCCGGCCATGCCGGTCATCATCAGCCCGCCGATGATCAGGCCGACGGCAGCCAGGATTGCCACCAGCTCGCAGAAAAGTCTGCCGTTGGCCTCGATGAAATCGCGGATCTTAGCCCAGGGCACGCGGACCACTGCCGGCACCTGACACACCGCAAGCAGTGCGACGGCGGCGGCGAATGGCACCAGCGTCGCATGCTCGGCGGCAAAGCCGACGCTCGCCAGGACCACGGCGAGAAAGGCGGCGATGGCAGCGCCGAGGCCGTAGAACCAGGGGTCGCGCAGGGTCAGCTTACCGAACTGGCTCAGCGCCAGCAGCGCCACCGTGGCATAGAACGGCGCATGTGCCTCGCGCTTGAGATAGACCAGCAGATAGATCAGCAGCAGGAAGGCAAAGACGTAGAACCAGCCGTCCTTGAGCGTTTGCCGGATCGAAGGCAGTTGCGATTTATCGAGGCCCATTACACCATTTCGCGCGGCATAGGCGTCGATCTGCACGAAGAGGCCGAAGAAATAGAGGAAGGATGGCACCACGGCCGCCGTGGCGACGGCGAGGTAGGGGATGTCGAGGAACGAAGCCATGACGAAGGCCGTAGCGCCCATCACCGGCGGCATCAGCACGCCGCCCGTGGAGGCGCAGGCCTCGATTCCGCCGGCATAGCGCGCCGGATAGCCCGCCTTCTTCATGGCCGGGATGGTCATCGCGCCGGTGGTCAGCACGTTGGTCACGACGCTGCCGCTGAGCGAGCCGAACAGACCGCTGGCAAAGATCGCCACCTTGGCCGGGCCGCCGCGCACGCCGCCCAGCAGGCCGAAAGCGAGGTCGATGAAGAAGCGCCCGCCGCCCGTCGTCTGCAAAGCCACGCCGAACAGGATGAAGCCGACGATCAGCGTGCCGAAGACGCGCATGGGAATGCCGAGCACCGATTCCTCGCTCAGCACGTGGTAGCGCGCGGTCGCCATGATGTCCTGCTCGAGGCCCGAAAGCATGGCCGGGACAAAGCTTGCATCGGCGAAGACGGGATAGAGCGAAAGCACGCCGAATATGACGAAGATCGCGGTCCCGCCCGCGCGCCGTACCGCCTCCATGATCAGCACCCAGAGCACGAAGGCGAGTGCAACTGCGAGGCGCGGCGACTCGAACTCCCAGCCCTCCTCCAGGCTGACCAGCCCGGTCGCGGCGAAGTAGAGGGAGATGACGAGGCAAAGCGCGAACAGGGCCTTGTCGAGCAACGGCGGAGGTTGTCCCGCCTGGCCCGCCGTGGCCGGAAACACCAGGAAAGCCGGCGAGAGAAAGCACGCGAGCAGCAGGTAAAGAAAGCTGTTGTCCAGAAGCGCGACCCCGGCGAAGAATTGCAGGCTGAGAATCTGGTTGACGGCGAGCGCGACGCCAACGGCGGTGAGGAACAGGAATAGAGTGCGCCAGAGCCCAACCAGGCGGCGGGTGCGCCCGCCATTGCCGCCGTCTACGGCCGCCATACCGGGTCCATGCCGGCAGCCTCGAGCGCGCCGGCCCGTGCCTCAAGCCAAAGCGCCGTGAAAGCCTCGCCGCGCTCAGGCGCCCCGGCGAGCCCCGCCCAGGCCTCGGCGAGCACGCCCTGACGCACGATCAGCCCGGCATTATGCGTCTCGTGCTCGTCATTCCAGACACCGATCTCGCGCAGATAGCGCACAGCGCCCGGATGATACGGGATGACCCAGTCGAAGACCTGGCGCGCCATGGCAAAGCCCGTGCCGACCGAGTGGGCATCCTTGTAGTCGTCGTATTCTTCGTGCAGCAAGCGCATCAGGTCGTAGACGGCCTGTTCCGACTGCCCCGCATAGCTCACCAATATGGGATAGCCGTAGCTGGCACCGACGAGCGGCGTCTCGGCCGACAGTCCCACACCTGCCGTCGCCACATGCGGACTGAACCACGGCGCCTCTTGCCGCAGGCGCTGCCAGGCCTGCGTATCGTCGGGCGGAGCGCCCAGAAAACGCAGGCCCCGCGGCGAGCCTTCGAGCTGGTAGAGCATCGACGAATTGGTCGAGGCGACCGCCGCATCGATGGTGCCGTCGATCATGCCCTGTATCGAGGCCTTCCAGCCCGAGGCCTCGACGCGCACCACGTCGTCCCAGCCAAGCCCGCCGAAGGCGAGCCAGGCGGTCATGTTCTGGTTCAGGGCCGGGCCGCCGACAACCCAGGCGATACGCTTGCCACGCAGGTCGGCGGCGCTGAGGATATCGGCGTTGCGGGCGGTGGCGACCACGCCGGTGATGGCATCGGACCAGGCCATCATGAGCAGACGAACCGGTTGCGGGCCCCAGCGCCGGGCGGCGAAGTCGAGCACGCCTTCCTGGGCCAGATAGGAGCCCACCCCCATGGCCGAGAAGTCGACGCGGCCTGCCCGCAAGGGCGTCATGCGCGAGACGTCGTTCTTGGCCGGGATCACGCGCAGCCGGTAGCCTTCCTTCGCCAGGCTGTTGCCGATGGCGACGGAGATGGCGTAGCCGGCGGAGGTGGTGCCGTAGGCGGTCCAGCCGAAAGTGCGCGCAAGCGCCTCTTGCCGCTCGCCGGCCGGGGTCGCCCGTGTCGTCTCCCAGGCAACAAGAGCGAGCAGCAACAGAGAGAACGTCAGTGGAAGCAAGCGCGCCATTGCCCATCATCCCCAGGTCCACGCCACCCGAGAGACTAGCACGAATCAGAGCAGGCCAAGCTCCCGTAGCTCATCCGCCATCTCGATGGGCATGGCCGCAGTTACAGCCGCCACACCCGGGCTGAGGTCGGCGGGGGCGTCCTCGGGCTCGAAATAGCGCCAGCCCTGCATGGGCCGGCGCGGCTGCAAGACGGTCTCGACGAGGTTCGCATCGAGCATGATGGCGCAGCGCTTGCCCGTGCCTTCGGCCTCCAGGCGCTCAAGCGAGGTGATGGCCTGGCGGGCGCGGATCTGGCCCTTGATGATCCAGTAGAGCGAGCCGCCAGCGAGAATCATTTCGGCGCGGCGCGGGAAATTGCGCGTCCAATGGGCGAGCCGTGCCGCCTGCCCGGCAGCCTCGAGCCGGGCCAGGC
Source organism: uncultured Rhodospirillaceae bacterium (assembly GCA_964625645.1). Taxonomy (GTDB): domain Bacteria; phylum Pseudomonadota; class Alphaproteobacteria; order UBA7887; family UBA7887; genus UBA7887. Next base: position 12,374 of record CAZVDW010000656.1, on the reverse strand, counting down.
GCTCGCCCTGGCGGGCGCGCAGTTGGGCGACGCTGTCGATGCCGACGCACATCTTGAGCATATGCAGTGCCATGGCTCCCTTATTAGCGCGATTCGCGCCCTGCCAAGGGGGATTGAATTCGCGCCCAAGTTCAGTAGTCTCCGCGCGCCTGTCAGGGGAGATCAGAGATGACCGATGCGACGCTGTTTTCCGGCATTCTGCCGCCGGTGCTCACCCCCTTCGATGCCGACCTGGCGCCCGACGCGGCGCGCTTCGTCGGCCATTGCCGCTGGCTGCTGGAGCAGGGCGCGACGGGCCTGGCGCCGTTCGGCACCACGGGCGAAGGCAATTCGCTGTCGGTCGACGAGCGCTTGGGCGTGCTTGAGGCGGCGATAAGCGGCGGTATCGACCCGGCGCTGATGATGCCGGGCACCGGCTGCACGGCGCTGTCGGACAGCGTGCGCCTGACCCGCGGCGCGGTCGAGGCGGGCTGCGGCGGCGTGCTGATGCTGCCGCCCTTCTTTTACAAGGGCGTCAGCGACGAGGCGCTGTTCCGCTCCTTCGCCGAGGTCATCGAGCGCATCGGCGATACGCGCCTCAAGGTCTACCTCTACCATATCCCGCCCCAGGCCCAGCTCGGCTTTTCCCTGGCCCTCATCGAGCGCCTGCTCAAGGCCTATCCGGACACCGTGGTCGGCCTCAAGGACAGCTCCGGCGACTGGTCGAACACCAAGGCCATCATCGACGCCTTTCCCGGCTTCGCCACGTTCTCGGGCTCGGAGGTCTTTTTGTTGGACAATCTGCGCGCCGGCGGCGTCGGCTGCATCACCGCCAGCGGCAATGTGAATGTCGCGGCGATCCGGGCGCTCTGCGAGCACTGGCAGGACGACAGCGCCGACGCCCGCCAGGCCGCCATCACCAAGGCCCGCGAGACCATCCAGGCCTATCCGTTGATCCCGGCGCTCAAGGCCATCGTCGCCAACCACCGCGACGACCCCGCCTGGACCCGCACCCGCCCGCCACTGCTGGACCTGCCGGACGAGACCGCCCAGGCCCTGCTGGCCGACCTGCGCAGCCAGGATTTCGCGCTGGCGGCGTGAGGAGTATCCGGCCGCTCAGTCCGAAACGTGAAGATGCCGAGCCAAATCCGACTCGTCGCGTAGCACGCGCACGACCAGAATATGATGTTCCTGGATCATATAGACGATGTAATGCTTGCCGTGATGATGCACGCGCACCGGCGGATCGAACTCGTTGCGCTCTGGCGCGATGCGAGGCGTGTCAGCGATAATTGCCATGGCACGCCGTAAGTTGCGCTCGTAAAGCTCGGCCTGCGCATTGCCGAAGTTGCGCATGCCGTAGTGATGCGCCTCGATAATGTCGGCATCGGCTTGAGCCGTGAACCTAATCTCCATGCGGTTCGGTCAGGCTGGCACGATCGCGGGCATCCGCAAGGATCTCGTCGAGTGTGCGCGAGCTGACGCCGCTCGCCAAACCCTCATCGATTGCGGCCTGCAAGGCTCTCACGCCGCTTTGTGCATCCTGATCGCGGCGGATAAGGTCGCGGACATAGTCGCTCGTCGTGGCGTATCGGCCACGCTGAACTTGGGCCTCGCACCAGTCCTTCATCGGCTCAGGCACGGAAACATTCATTTGGGTCATACGTGAATCCTTTCGGCAAATTCGCTACGCAAAGCATATCAAAAATTGATATTTATTTATACCACATCCCGGCAACGGCTCCGCTGACCTGTTGGTGGCACGCGGAGACGCGGAGGGATCGAGCGCTTCGCGCAAGGTCTGTGCACGACTATCATAGTCGGGGATGCCGCGCTCACACCTTCCGCGTCTCCGCGTCTCCGCGTAAGTTCTCCGGATTTTGGTATCGAGCGCTGTTAGGAGATAGGTATCATGTCCCTGAAACTCATGTCCCTGAAACTCCATGATGTCCCTGAAACTCCATGTCCCTGAAACTCCAGCCTGCGGCACACGTACATCTGCTTCCGCCTGATGGAAGGCGCGGACATATATCAGATTGCCAAGAACTGCCGCACCAGCGTCGAGATGATCGAAAAATTCTACGCCGCGCACATCAAAACCCACCTTGACGCGGCGGCAATCAACGTTCGGAGGAAACGCCTGCCCCAAGCCGCACGGCGATCTCCGGTTTAGGCCAACGTCTAGGGCAGATTTCGCTTGGTCAAGCTGTGCTCGAACGGTAAGAATCGACCATCGTGCGGGCGTGGCGGAATCGGTACACGCGCGGGTCTCAAAAACCCGTTCCCTAGGGAGTGTGAGTTCGAGTCTCACCGCCCGCACCACTTTGTGCTATGGGAGAACGACGGGAACCCCGCTTTTTCTGCGCTGCAACAGCCAAACGTTCGCAGAAAAGCTCGGATTTCAGCGACGGTCATCGAAACACTGTTCCCTGACACACTAAACCTGCATTGCCCAGATGACCTCGTGAATTGACGACAGCGTACCCCGATTCTGCTATCTCATACGGAACCAAGAAACACATAATTGGACAACGGCATTGAGGCTTGTGAAATAGGACTAAAGAAACATGGGATTCGAGGGTTTACACATCTTTGAGCAAGTTCTCCTCATCTTGGGCGTGCTCTTGTTTATTTGTTTACTGACAGTGATCGTGTACTCCTTGCGAAAAGCTCAAAGTGTAACTCGTACTGTCCCGCTCTTCGGTATATCGGTGGCAATGATCGCTTTTCCCGCGATCGAAAAAATCCAGTTCGAACAAGACAAGATCACCATTGAAACTCGAGCCGCTCTAGCTATTCGCGATTCTGGACAACAAGAATTTCTTCCTCAACTTGAGAACGATATTCAAAGGCTTGCAGACACACCTAATATCGCAGATCAGACCATGCTTCGCCTTGCCTACTATCATGCAACGATCTTTCCGAATACCTTTGATTCGTTTGCGCATGACAACACGAGCCGGTTCTCTGATAGTTTCTTTCAATGCATATCCGAGATCAAGGTGCGAGCCGCACTCTCTGGCCAATCTTGCGCCCCGGAAAATCCCAGGGCCTGCGAAGATGCGAAGCTTGCCCCATATCTTTCTAGCCTCGAATTATCCCTGCGAGGGAAAGTGCCCTGGACTCAGACGGTGCATGGGCAGGCCTTGATGCTCATTACGGAATTCCTTGGCGACGATAAATCTCGCCGGGTAATGGGGGACGCTTATGTTGCTACCCTCCCTTGGATTGAGCACTGGCTTGCATGTTAATGGGTTATGTAGTCTAAATTAACTATTATATGACGTAATTAACCAAAAAGCGGCGAGTTTATCCACATTTTCTTTTCTTAATAGTTGACCTGCGCCCCTCCGGTCCCTCACTCATAAAGGGAGTCCTGGTTCTGCATAGCGCATTGTTGGCGGGTTGGCACGCGCGCCGGGCGCGGAGCCATCAAGTCGCTCAAGCGCTCGGCGCGCCTCTGCGGGCGTGGGAATAATGGGGACATGGGAATAATGGGGAATAATGGGGACATAATGGGGAATAATGGGGACATCATACCCTGATTCGCATGGAATAATGGGGACATCATACCCAACTCCCACCGGCCGCCGAGCGCCAAGTCACGCACAAGGACCTCCGACCCGATAGCCGAATTCGGCGCCACGCCAACCTCCGGCGCAATCTTCCGCTGCGCGGAAACCAAGCCTCTCTCCCCCCGCTCCCGCATGCCCTCTTGAAGTCTCGATGCGGAAGCGAGCGAGCGCGGGGCTGCCTCTTGCCACGTAAGGCGCCGCCGGATCAGGTGGACCTACTTCGTGCGCTTGGTCCAGATGGCGTCCCAGGGCGCTTCCGGGGGCTCGTCGATGAGGTGCTGGGCGTGGGCGGCCATGACGGCGGGGGGGCCGCTGCCCTCGCCGGGGTAGGCGAGGGTTGACCATTGGGCGTGGGCGGCGGCGAAGTCGCCGTTGCGGTAGGCGGCAAGCGCCTTGGCGTAGGCGGCGGCGTAGGCCTGCTCGGTATCGGCCAGGGGCTCGTATATGGCGATGGGCTCCTTCTTGCCTTTGACGCGCAGCCAGTCGAGCTCGCAGAACAGGAAGGCGTCCGCCGCCGCCGCGGCCGTGGTCTCGCCGACGACGAGGCGGCAGGCGTAGTCGCCGGGCACGCTTTCGAGGCGGGCGGCGATGTTCACGGTCTCGCCGATGGCGGTGTAGTTGAAGCGCCGCGCCCAGCCCACATTGCCCATGGTCGCCGGCCCCGAATGGACACCGATCTTGACGCTGAAGCCGGTCTCGCCGCGGGCCTCGGCGGCGGCGTGCATGGCATCGACACGGGCGATCGCCATTTGCGCCGCGCGCACGGCGCTGACGGCGTGGCTGGGATCGGCGACCGGCGCGCCCCAGACCGCCATCACCGCATCGCCGATGAACTTGTCGACATAGCCGCCGGTCTCCTCGACCGCCTCGGCGATGACGCCGAGATAGCTGTTGGTCGCGGCCATCAGCTCTTGCGGGCCGACCTTGCCGGACATGGCGGTAAAACCCGAGAGGTCGGCGAACATGACCGAGACCTCGCCAAGCTCGCCGCCCAGTCTGGGGGGCGTCTCGGAGGTCGCAAGCTCGGCAACGATGGCGGGCGCCAGATAATGGCCGAAGGCGTCCTGGATCTGGCGGCGGCGGCGCTCGGCGATGACGTAGCGCGCGACATAGGCCAGCACCAGCGCCACGACACCCGTCGCGATAGGCAATGCGCTCGGCAGCCAAATCTCCGCACCGAGCAGGGCGGTGGAGGTGGCAAACAACAGCAGCACGGCACCGGCAGCCGCAAGCAGGGCAACGACCGGCGCCAGGAACAGGCCGGCCACGGCGCCTAGCCCCGCCACTGCCGCGTTGAGCGCGGTCGTCAGGCTTGCCTCCATCGGTGCCACATGGCGGCCGAGCGCATGCTCGCCAAGCGCCTCGGCATGCAGCAGAACCCCGGGAAGCGTGCCGCCCTGGCGCGGGATCGGCTGCCGATCTAGATGGCAGGCCGACCCGCTTTGGCCCTGCCCCGGCGGGGCCGGGAAAAAGCGGTCCAGGGTGCGCTTGCGGTCTTCGTCTGGCAGCACCGAGCCGACCACGACCAGGCGCCCGCCGAAGACCGCTTTGAGTGCGGCCGGATCCTGCTCGGCACAGCGCAGCACGTCGACCAGGCTGACGCTGGGAATGGCGCTGAGAGGGCGCTGCGGCGCCAGCAGCACAGGGCCGTCCAGGGCCGGCAGGCCGGCCTTGGCGGCCATGGCGCCGGTCAGGCTGGCGAAATCGCCAGCGTCCGTGGCGAGCGCTGCGGGAACGCGGCGGAAGATGCCGTCACGGTCGGGACTGAGCTCGAGAAAACCCAAGGCGTTGGCGTCCGAGCCGGCGCCGATGGCGAAGAAGAAGGGCCGCGCCGGGGTCCAGGCGGCGCTGCGCCCGAGCACCACGCGGTCGCGATTGGCCGCCAGGGTGGCAAGAAAGGCGCGCTCGTCCTCGGGCAACAGGGCGGCAGCGCTCCAGGCAAAGAGAATGTCGAAGCCGATGGCCGCGGCCTCCGCCTCGGCCAGTGCCTGGACGAGAGCCGCCCAATGCCGGGCGAACAGGGCGCGCGGCAAGTCGCGCAGCTCTTCCGCTTGCAGGCTGCGGCGGTCGAGGGCGACGACAATGACGGGCTCTTCGTCCTGTGCGCTCGCGCGTGCGGCCAGCGACAGATCGTAGAGCAAGCCGTCGCCGGCCGCACGCCCGCCGGTGTGCCATGCCACGACCGCGCCCGCCAGGACCGCGAGGGCGGCGACGAGCGGGCGGTAGTGGCGCCGCAGCCCCATTCAGTCGAGGCGCAGGATCACCAGCGACCGCGGGCCGCGGGCGTTGGCGATGAAGGCGTAATCGGTGCTGCTGCCGTCAAGACGCCTGATGGACACGCCATATTCGCTGCCCGACTCGAGCGCCGCCGCGTCCTGGGGCCAGTCGACGTGACGCGCCTTGACGGGCAAGCTCATGACGGGCTCGGTTCCGCTCAGGATATCGATGCGCTCGACCGTGTCGGCACGCCCGCCCGCCAGCACGAAGGAGGGCCGCAGCGGCAGGTGCAGGGCTCCGTCCCCGCCCCTCATGAGCACGCCGGCGGCGGTGCCGTCCTCCGCCAGGGCCACTTCGTTGGGGCATTCCTGACTGCGCTCCTGCTCGACCCGGCTGCGGCCGATGCGGTAGCGGTTGGCCTCGATGCGCAGCGAGCCGCCGACCAGCGTCAGCGCCGTGCAGGTGCCGTAGTGGATGAGGCTGAGCGTGGCCTCGTCGGCCAGCGTGATCTCGGTGCCGGCCTCGATCTCGGAATAGGCAAAGATGGCCGGCTCGGTATCGCCGATGACGTCGAGCACCAGCGCCGCCGGCTCGCCGGCAAGCGCTCCGCCCGCGGCCAGCCCCATCAGGATCGCCAGCAGCGCGCCCCGGTTCATGCTCTTCCCTCCGTTACGATGGTTCATGATAGCAAGGCCGGCGAGGCTCGCCAATGCGGGCGCTTCTTGCTATCGTTCCGGCGCAAGGAGGGTGCGGCCGTGAGAGCTTTGATTGCAGGATTGATCGTGCTGGCGCTGACTGGCGCGGCGCGGGCCGAGGAAATCGACTACGGCAGCTATCATGCGCTGGTCATCGGCAATAACGCCTATCAGAACCTGCCGGAGCTGGAGACCGCCATCAACGATGCCGAGGCGGTGGCGGAGCTGCTCGAGCGCAAATACGACTTTACCGTGCGCCTCATGCGCAACGCCACCCGCGCGGACCTCCTGCGGGCGCTGAACGACTTCCGCGCCGAGCTGACCGAGGCCGACAACCTGCTCATCTATTACGCCGGCCACGGCTATCTCGACCGCACGACGCAGACCGGCTTCTGGCAGCCCATCGATGCCGAGATGTATGACGACCTCAACTGGATCGCCAACGAGGACCTGACCCGGCGCATCAACGCCATGACCGCCAACCACGTCCTGGTCATCGCCGACAGCTGTTATTCGGGCACCCTGGTGCGGGCGGCGGAAACCGAGTTGCCGACGGGCGGCGAGCGCGATGCCTGGCTCAGGCGCATGGTCGAGAAGCGCTCGCGCACGGCCATGGTCTCGGGCGGGCTGGAGCCGGTGTCCGATGCCGGCACCGAGGATCATTCGGTCTTCGCCTATGCTTTCCTCACGGCGCTGGAAGAGAACGCGGTGGCGCTGGACGGCCAAAGCCTGTTCCGCATCATCAGCCGGCCGGTCATCGTCAATGCCGAGCAGACGCCGCAATATTCCGACATCCGCCGCGCCGGCCACGAAGGCGGCGAGTTCATCTTCGTGCCCATCATCATCCAGCCGGTCGTAGCGGCACCGGCCGCGGCGCCGCCGCCCGACCAGGCCGCCGAGATGGCGTTCTGGCAGGCCATCGCCGAGAGCGAGCGGGCCTCGGACTACGAGGCCTATCTGACGCAATATCCGGAAGGCACCTTCGCGCCGCTGGCGCAGAGCCGCGTCGCCGCGCTGCAGGCGGCCGTGGCCCCGGCCGCATCAATCGCCGGCGACTGGGTGACGGACGTGCTGACCAACCCCTACGCCCGCAGCAACACCTATCGCTATCACTTCAGCTTCCGCGTCATCGGCGACCGCATCATGGGCACGGCGCTGGAGAAGTCGACGCCCGACGACCCGCGCCCCTACGCGGTCGAGCGGGCGGTGATGGACGGCCGCTTCGACGGCGAGCTCATCACCTTCTATATTCCCTACGAGGTCTTCACCGGCGACGAATGGGAAACCGAGGCCCACAGAAAAGAGGTCATCGGCGTGCTCGACGGCGACAGCCTCAGCTTCATCCTGCAGGACGACGGGGGCGGCCCGCCGATGGAGTTCAATGCGGTGCGGGGAGCCGCCGCGGAAGAGTGAGCCGTCTAAGCAGGCAGGTGCACAAAGAATTTGTGCCCGAGGATCGCGTAGTCGCCGGCATCCGAAAATTCGATATTGTGCTTTTTGACGATATCGGACCAAGCTTTGCGCTGACCGAAGCGCGGCGAGGCACGGTTGCAGTTCCAGTCATCGAAAAGCAGCAATGTGCCGTCGGATAGATGCTTGTGCACAATGAGATAGTCGAGGACTTCGAAAGTCGAGCTGTAGAGATCGCAATCCAAGTGCACCATCGCGAACTTGGTGCCTGGCGCCAAAGTGGGCAGCGTTTCTGAAAACCACCCTTCGAAGGGATGGATTTGCTCATTCCCTATGAACTTCTCGCACATGGCGACGAGCTCGCTCATGCCGAGGTCTGCGAAACGTCCCTCATGCCACCGTCCCGAAACGACATAGGGCGAGTCCAGGTCGACCGGATTTTCGGCCAACGGCAATCCCGCGAAACTGTCGAAGAGGAATAGGTCCGGAAAACTCGATTTTACGGCGCCGATTCGGTCCTGCTTGATATTCTTTAAAATGAGTTTGCTGAAATTTGCTATTGCAAGTGCAATAGTACGCGTCGAAAAACCAGTACCCGTTCCGAACTCCGCAATGTGGCCTTCGACTTCATTATTGAAGACGTAGTACGTGCTTTCGCTCAAGGCCTCGAAAATCTTCTGCTTGCGCGCCATTTGGTAATCGAAGGTCAGGTATTGCTGTTCGGCCATCGAATTTGTCCAAATGGTCTCCGTTATGGCCGCTCGCCCGTGCCGATGCGCACATGGGCCTTGATGCGGTAGCGGTCGCCGTCGAGGAAGGCGGCGAAGGCCTCGTCGAGGCGGGCGTCGAGGGCGGCGCGCCGGTCGTCCGACAGCTTGGCCAGGTCGGCGCCGAAGGACATCTCGACATTGGCCTGCCAGAAGCGCGAGCCGGCGGGCGGCGCGGCATCGAAGGCGAGGTCCTGCTCGGCCACCTCGGCCAGGCCGCCCGCGCGCATGACGTCTCCCAGCACGCCCGGCGGCGCGAAGCGGAACTGGGCCAGGTCCGGGTCCTGTTCCAGGCCGAGAAAGTCCCGCACCTCGCGCTGGATGACGGCGAACAGCGTGGTGTTCTCTTGCGGGCCCCAGACCATCCAGGCAGTGCGCCCGCCGGGCACAAGCACGCGGTGTGTCTCACGCATGGCCTGCACCGGATCGGGCACGAACATGATGCCGAAGCGGCAGGTGACGCGCTCGAAGCCGGCGTCGTCGAAGGGCAAGGCCTCCATATCGGCGATGCGGGTTTCGAGATTGGCCAGGCCCGCCTCGGCGGCACGGCGCTCGGTTCCCGCCAGCATCTCCGCGACCATGTCGCTGGCGACGACGCGGCCATCCCCGCCAACCGTGCGCGCGATGGTCAGCGCCGGCTCGCCGGTGCCCGAGGCAAGGTCGAGCACGCGCATAGCCGGGCCGATGCCGGCAGCCTCCACCAGCGGCTCGTTGAAGCGCCGCGCCATGCGCTCGATCTGGCTCGCCCAGCGGTTCCAGGCCGGCGCCCGCAGCTTCCAGTTCTGCCGCATGTCGTCCTTGTCGAGGGGGGATAGGTCGGTGGTCATGGCATGCTCTCCTCAGAACCCGTTCTGACGCCAACCACCGAAGATTGCCAGTGAATAATCGCCACTCGGAGATCGCCGCCACACGGAGGATTGATTCGATATCGAAAACAAGTTATAGTGGTGGTAATAAGTTAGATTCGGCTATTCGAAGGATATTGCCCATGCCTTGCAACGTCCGGATGGGAACTGCGTCTCTCAGCCTAGCCCTTTTCCTCGCTGGCTGCGACTACATCGAGCTCCAAAACGGCGCTGGCGACGTCGGGCTGCTGATCGACGGGGCCGACACCAACGACGGAATCGTGGTCGACGACAAGGACCGGGTCGACACCGGTAATGGCGACATCCTGGTGAACGTGGGTCTGCTGAGCAGCGCCGCCGCCCCCAATCGCAACGAAGCCATCGGCTTCGGCGAGGATCGGGCCCCCCGCCGACGCGACACGCCTTGGACCGACGACAGTGACGACAGATTCTCGCTGGCGCTCGGCAAGAGGCTTGGCCTGCCGCTGACGGTCTGGATCGTGCAGGGGCCCTTCGATACGCAACGCGATCATGCGATCGACGCCTGCGTCGAGACTTCCGCCATCTGGGACGACGAGCGCATGGGCATCCGCTTCTCGAACTTTGTGGTCAAGGATGCGACGAACGACCCGGATATCGACAATGCGATCCTCAACTCGGTCGGTGGCGACAACCGAAACTGGGACGATTTCTCGAACGACATCGGTTTCGACGCGGGACGGGTCAATGTCTATTGGATCAATACGGTGGAAGGCAGCACAGGCACGGGCTGGTCCGATTTCGGCGCGCGCATCGTCATGGGCAAGAATACCGGTGACGAGCTGCTGGTGCATGAGCTGGGCCACGCCTTCAGCCTGCTGCATCCGGCGAACTGCGGCGGCTCCACGACCGATTTCAATTTTACGAACATCATGTGGCAGTGCTCGGGCTCGCGACAGTATGTGAGCGAGGGCCAGATATTTCGCAGTCACTTCAATAGCGTCTCGGCGGTAAACGATCTCTATGGCGCCAGGCCCGGCGAGCCGACGGTAGCCTGCCTAAGCGGGGTTCAGACGGCGGAGTGCCCCGCGCTGCAGCGCCGCCTCTGGGCCGACGGCAACTACCCTGCAAACTGAGTATGAGGAGGCCGAGATGACCTGGTATCGCAGCTTCACCGTTCTCGCCCTCGCCATGGCGCTCTGCGGAACGGTCAAGGCACAGGAAAGTCCGGCGCAACTTAGCCCGGCCCTGCGCTTGCAGGTCTACGAGCTGCTCAGCTACCAGTGCGGCGCCGCCGAAGTCGAAGACCGCTTCCGCCTCGCCGTGAGCGAGCTTGGGCCGGTTACCGAAGCGGTGTTTCTGTCGGTTCTGACCGAGGGCGTGCCGGCGGAGATCCGGGCATCCCGTGCGGCGCATGCCGTCATTCGCTACGACAGACGGCAGGCATGGCTTGCCGAGAACGGCAAGGCGCTGTTCGGCGAGGATGCAGAGCGTCTCGTCAAGCGCTCGCGCGAGGACGATGTGGCCGAGTCGATGCGGCGGCTCGACGCACTTTACCGAGAGAATGCGGTGCGCGGCCTCGGCATTGTCGGCGGCACCAACGCCGCAGAAGCCTTGCGAGCCGCGGCGACAAGCGATCCGGATCTGACGGGCCTCGCCGAGCGAGCGCTCGACGAGATCCGCCAGCGCCGCTAGTCGTTCGATTCCATCATATCGAATGACCAGTCATTTTGGTTGGCGGATCAACTTATCAAGACATTTGAGTGCTATAGCCGAAACGCTGGCGGTCTCCAGGCTGCTGGCGAGCAGCCCGCGCATGATCTCGTCGGTGAACAGCTCCATGCCGCAATCGGTGTGGTGGATGACGAACCACTCGCGCGTGCCCAGCAGCTTGTAGGAGATCACCAGCGAGCGAATGGCATCGTCGCTGGCGCGACCGCCGGCATTGCGGATGACATGGGCGTCGCCTTCGGACAGGCCGGCATATTTCGCCGGATCGAGCCGCGCGTCCATGCAGGTCGGGATGGCAAAGCCGCGCGCCGGCGGCAGGGCCAGGTCGCCTTTGTCGAAACTTCCGGCATAAGCCGCGTTGGCGGCCAAAACTTCGTCATGAATCTTGCTCATAGTCTCCTCGCTTCTCTCTCGCATGGGTCGGGGGCCTCTGACGGGCCGCCTCACGGAAGCGGTACTATAGTGGTTCGAAATGTTATTAAGCGCTGCTGGTCGCGGCCCGGTAGCGCTCGACATTCTCGGCCGGCCAATGCTCGGCACGCCGGTAGTATTCCGGCACCGCGGGCACGCCCTCGGGCAGGCTCAGCCAAGGCTGCTTGGTCGAGGTAAAGATGTGGATATCGGGCGGTGCCGCGGAGGGATCGTCGAGAGTTCCCGCGCGCACGAAATTCACCGCGCCCCGCGCCGCCGCATAATTGCTCCATAGCGTCACGCCACAATCGCCGCAGCGCGCAAGCGCCTGGCCCTCGCCGCTTGCCGACGGCAGCACGCTGAGCTCCACGTCGCCGCGCAGAAGCTCAACTTCCTCAGCTTCGATGAGAATGTTGACGGCAAAAGCCGAGCCGGTCTCGCGCTGGCACCAGCTGCAATGACAGCAATGGACGAAAAGCGGCGTCGCGGTCAGGCGATAGCGCACCGCCCCGCAAGCGCAGCCGCCTTCCATCATCTACCGCCGTAGCGGCGGTAGATGAACTCCGGTGCCTCGCCGCCGACGGCGGCGAGCGGCTCGTCGAGCACGGCGCGGTCGGGGGACAGCGCGCAGGTGGGGTCGGTGACGGCGGCGTTGCCGGTCAGCATGTAGGCCTGGCAGCGGCAGCCGCCCCAGTCGATCTCCTTGCGGTCGCAGCTCTGGCAGGGCTCGGGCATCCAGTCGCTGCCGCGGAACTGCTCGAAGGC